>DBAW01000191.1:480-12799 GCA_002291855.1 Sphingomonas sp. UBA1000 | reverse complement strand
GCGCGCCGTGCCGGCGCGGCCGGCCGTGCCGCCCCCCGCCGGATGGTGGCGCGCGCCTCTGCCATCAGCCCTGCTCCCGGTGGCCGAGCGCGTCGGCAACGATGGCGGCGACCAGCTGCTTGTAGCTCATGCCCACCGCCTGCGCCTGTTCGGGCACCAGGCTGAGCGGCGTCATCCCCGGCTGGGTATTGACCTCGAGCAGGAACAGCCCGTCGGCCCCGCGCGTCTCGTCCCAGCGGAAATCGGCGCGCGACGCGCCCCGGCAGCCGAGCAGCCGGTGGGCGGCCAGCGCAATCGCCATCGCCCGCTCGGCAATGTCGGCGGGGATCTGTGCCGGGCAGACATGTTCGGTCAGCCCGTCGGTATATTTGGCGTCATAATCGTAAAAGCCGGTGCGCGGGCGCAGCTCGGTCACCGCCAGAGCGCGGTCGCCCAGCACCGCAACGGTCAGCTCGCGCCCCGGAATAAAGGGTTCGGCGAGCAGCGTCTCGAACGCCTGCCACGGCCCGGCCGCGTCGCGCGCGATGGGCGTGCCATGATTGCCCCCCTCGGTCACGATGGCGACGCCGACCGACGAGCCTTCATTGACGGGCTTGAGCACATAGGGGCGCGGCAGCGGATCGCCGGCAAACAGGCTTTTGGAGGTCACGATCCGCCCGCCGGGCATCGGAATGCCATGGGGGACCAGCGCATTCTTGGTCAGCTGCTTGTCGATGGCGATGACCGAGGTCTGCTGGCCCGAATGGGTATAGGGAATGCCCATCAGGTCGAGCATGCCCTGCACCGATCCGTCCTCGCCCGGCGTGCCGTGCAGCGCGTTGAAGACCAGATCGGGCCGCGCCTCGGCGATCCGCACCGCGACATCGCGGTCCATGTCGAGCCGGGTGACGCGGTGGCCCAGCGCCTCAAGCGCATCGGCAACCCCCGCTCCCGACAGCAGCGACACCGCCCGCTCGGCCGACCAGCCGCCCATCAGCACCAGGATGTGAAGGCTCATGCCGGCCGTCCCACGCGCGCAATCTCCCATTCCAGCTCGACGCCCGCATGCGCGCGGACCCGCGCACGCACTTCCTCGCCCAGCGCCTCGATATCGGCGCTGGTCGCGTCCCCAAGATTGATGAGGAAGTTGGTATGCTTTTCCGAAACCTGCGCGCCGCCCCGGGTCAAGCCCCGGCAGCCGGCGGCATCGACGAGCCGCCACGCCTTGTCGCCGGGTGGATTCTTGAAGGTCGAGCCGCCGGTGCGCGAACGCAGCGGCTGCGACGCCTCGCGCGCGGCCGCGATCCGGTCCATTTCCGCCTGAATGTCGGCGGGGGCGGCGTCATGCCCGGCAAACTCCGCCGCGATCACGATCGCGCCCTCGGGCAGCGCGCTGTGGCGATAGGAAAAGGCGAGTTCATCGGGGCCAAGCCGCCGCCGCTCGCCCGAGCGCAGCACGACCTCGCACGAACGCAGGATGTCGCGCACCTCGCGGCCATAAGCGCCGCCGTTCATCCGCACAAAGCCGCCAACCGTGCCGGGGATCGAGCGCAGAAACTCCATCCCGCCAATGCCGAGATCGCGCGCGGTGGACGACACCAGAATGCCGCTCGCCCCGCCGCCGCACGACAGCGCCAGCGGCCCGGCGCGCTCGACCCTGGCAAAGGCCTTGCCCAGCCGCACGACCACGCCGGCCACGCCGCCGTCGCGCACGATCAGGTTGGACCCGAGGCCGAGCGCCATCACCGGCACGGCGGGATCGAGCGCGGCAAGGAACGCGGCCAGATCCTCGGCATCAGCCGGCTCGAACAGCCAGTCGGCCGCGCCCCCGGCCTTGAACCAGACCAAAGGGGCCAGCGGCGCATCGGCGGTCAGCCGGCCGCGCACCGGGGGCAGGGACAGGCCCGTCACTGCGCCTCCGCCCGGATCGCGTCGGCCAGCCCGGCCGCCCAGCGGGTGATGTCGCCCGCCCCCAGACACACGACCAGATCGCCGGGGCCGAGCGTGCCGGCCAGCGCGCGGGCGAGCGCCGCGGCATCGGCAATCTCGGCCGCGGCGCGGTGGCCGCGCGCCTTCAGCCCCTGGACCAGCGCTGCGGCATCAACCCCCGGCATCGGCGTCTCGCCGGCCGCATAGACCGGGGTGACATAGACCATGTCGGCATCGTTGAACGCGGTTTCAAACTCTTCCATCAGGCTGTGCAGCCGCGAAAACCGGTGCGGCTGGCACACGGCGATCACCCGGCCGCGCGCGGTTTCGCGCGCCGCCGCCAGCACCGCCCGGATCTCGACCGGGTGATGGCCATAATCGTCGATGATCGCCGCGCCATCGACCTCGCCGACACGGGTGAAGCGGCGCTTGACCCCGCCGAACCGGGCAAATCCCTGGCGGATCTGTTCGTCCTCCACCCCCAGCTCGACCGCGACCGCGATGGCGGCCAGCGCATTCTGGACATTGTGCCGCCCGGGCATCGGCAGATGCACATCGGCGATCACCCGGCTGCGCCCGTCACGGTCGCGCACGGCGACGTCGAAGCGGTTGCCCCCGGCCTCGGGCGTCACCGCATTGGCGCGCACATCGGCCTGGGCGGAAAAGCCATAGGTCACGACCCGCCGGTCGCGGATGCGCGGCAGGATGTTCTGCACCTCGGGATGATCGAGGCACAGGATCGCCGCGCCGTAAAAGGGCACATTCTCGACAAACTCGACAAACGCATCCTTGATCGCGTCGAACCCGCCATAATGGTCGAGATGTTCGGGATCGATGTTGGTGACGACCGCAATCGTGCCGTCGAGCCGCAGGAAGCTGCCATCGCTCTCATCGGCCTCGACCACCATCCAGTCGGACGTGCCGAGCCGCGCGTTGGAGCCATAGCTGTTGATGATGCCGCCATTGATGACGGTCGCGTCGATATGCCCGGCATCGAGCAGCGCCGCGACCATCGAGGTCGTCGTCGTCTTGCCATGCGTGCCCGCGACCGCAACCGTGGATTTGAGGCGCATCAGCTCGGCAAGCATTTCCGCGCGGCGCACCACCGGGATGCGGTGTTCATAGGCATGAGCGACTTCGGGATTGTCGCGCCGGATCGCGGTCGACACCACGACGACGGCCACGCCCTCCACATTGGCGGCGGCATGGCCGATCATCACCGGAATGCCGCGGCGGCGGAGGTTTTCGATCGCATAGCCTTCGGCGACGTCGGATCCCTGCACGCGGTAGCCGAGATTGTGCATCACCTCGGCAATGCCCGACATGCCGATGCCGCCGATGCCGACGAAATGGATGGTGCCGATATCGGTGCCGATGCCCTTCATGATTCCCGTCCCTGAGCGCCCAGGCTTTCGACCAGATCGGCCAGATCCTCGGCAGCATGGGGGCGGCCGCAGCCACGCGCCCGCCGCGCGGCATTTTCAAGCGCCTGCGGCTCCAGCCCCAGTTTCTGCATCTGCTTGGCAAGTTCGACGGCGGTGAAGCGCGTCTGCGCAATCGCCCGCGCCCCGCCCGCCGCGACCAGTTCGCGGACATTGTGCGTCTGATGATCGTCGGTCGCGCCGGGCAGCGGCACCAGAATCGCGGGCCGCCCCGCCGCGGTCAGCTCGGCAACCGTCGAGGCGCCTGCGCGCGCGATCACCAGATGCGCCCAGCCCAGCCGTTCGGGCAGATCGGGCATATAGGTGGCAAGATCCGCCGGAATGCCGAGTTCGCCATAGCGCGCGCGCACCCGGTCGATATCCTCGCTGCGGCATTGCTGCGTCACCTGCAACCGGCGGCGCAGCCCCGGCGGCAGCATCCCCAGCCCTTCGGGCACGACATCCGACAGGATGGTCGCCCCCTGACTGCCGCCGGTCACGAGGATGCGGAACACCCCCTCGGCGTCAAGCGGCGGATAGGGCCGGTCGCGCAGCGCCAGCACCTCGGCGCGCACCGGATTGCCGACCAGATGGGTGCGCTCGGCCAGATCGGCGGGCAGGCGCGACACATCGGGATAGGCGGTGGCAATGGCATCGACGCGGCGGGCGAGCAGCCGGTTGACCCGACCGAGCACCGCATTCTGTTCGTGGATCACCGTCGGGATGCGGCGGCCGAGCGCGGCGATCAGGCTGGGCAGCGCCGGATAACCGCCAAAGCCGATCACCGCCGCCGGCTGGATCGCGCGGTAAAGCGCGACCGCCATCGCCCGCCCCGCCAGGATGGAGCGCCCGGCGCGCAGCCAGCCGAGCGGCCCGCCCGCCAGCCGCCCGGCGGGCAGCACATGGGTGGCGACGCCGTCGAACAGGCCGGGAATGCGCGCGCCGCGTTCATCGGTGATCAGCGCGACCTCATGCCCGCGCGCCATCAGCACTTCGGCAAGCGCCTGAGCCGGCGTCATATGCCCGCCAGTGCCCCCGGCGGCGAGGACAAAGCGCATCGGCGGCACGTTCAGCTGCGGCCCGGTCATGCCTGCCCCCGCCAGGTGACGACATAGGGCGACCGCTTCAGATAGGGATTGCGGCGGGTGAAGACGAGCAGCAGCCCCATGCCGAGCGCGAGCGCCAGCATCGACGAGCCGCCATAGCTGATCAGCGGCAGCGTCATCCCCTTGGACGGCGCGAGTTGCAGATTGACCGCCATGTTGATGATCGCCTGCACCCCGAACTGGGTCGCCAGCCCGGCGGCGGCGAGCAGGGTGAACAGGTCATCCTCGTCAAGCAGCTTCAGCAGCACGCGCACGACGACGGCGAGATAAACGACCGCGATGGCGAGGCAGGCGATCAGCCCGAATTCCTCGCCGATCACCGAAAAGATATAGTCGGTATGCGCCTCGGGCAGCTGGAACTTGGCCTCGCCCGCCCCCGGCCCGGTGCCGAAAAACCCGCCGCCGGTGATCGTCGCATGCGCCTTGTCGACCTGATAGGTGTCACCTTCGCCGTAGATGAAGTTGTTGATGCGGTTGGTGGCGACCGGATAGAAAAGATAGGCGGCGATGATGCCGACAAAGCCGACGCCGACCAGCCCGCCGATGATCCGCCCCGACACGCCGGACAGCAGCAGCAGCGTCATCCAGATCGCGGCGAACACCACCGTCTGCCCCAGATCGGGCTGCTTCATCAGCATGACAGCGACGGCGGCAAACAGCACCGCCGAAATCTGCGCGACCGGCAGGGTCTTGTCCTGCTGCTTGAGCGACAGCAGCCAGGCGAGCGCCACGACAAACAGGGGTTTCAGAAACTCCGACGGCTGGAACTGGCCCAGCCCGACGCCGATCCAGCGCCGCGCGCCATTCACCTCGACCCCGATCAGCGGCACGAGTGCGAGCATCAGCAGGAAAAACCCCGCCCCGGCGAGCGCCAGCCGCCGCGCCGTGACCTTGGGCAGCATCGAAATGCCGAGCATCACCGGCACGCTCAGCACCACCCAGGCCAGCTGCCGCCAGAAATAATGCAGCGCCGCCACGGTGACGCCATTGCCCGAATAACGCTGCGCCGCCGCCGGGGCGGCCGCCGCGACCGCGAGCAAGCCGATCGAGATCAGCACGGTCAAGAGCATCAGCAGCAGCCGGTCAATCTCCCAGAACCAGCGGCCAAGCGCCGACTGGTCGGCACGGCCGAGCCGCGCCACCTGCTTCTTGCGCGTCCGCTGGCCGAGCGTCGCCTGCCTCACTTCAATGCCTCCACTGCCGCGCGGAACGCCGCGCCGCGCGCCTCGAAATCCCGGAACTGGTCGAACGAGGCACAGGCCGGCGACAGCAGCACGACATCGCCGGGCTCCGCGTCCCGCGCCGCCTGCCTTACCGCGTCGGCAAGCGTTCCGCATTCCCGGACTGGCATGTGCGGTGCCAAAATCTGTGCATAACCCGGCCCCGCTGCGCCGATGGTATAGGCATGGCGGACATGGCCGAAATGAGGGGCGCAGGCATCAAGATCCGGCGTCTTGGCCAGCCCGCCCAGAATCCAGCGGATGCGCGGATAGGCGGCGAGCGCAGGCGCGGTCGAAGCCGGGTTGGTCGCCTTGCTGTCATTGACGAACAGCACGCCGTCGCGCTCGGCCACCCGCTCCATCCGGTGCGGCAGGCCGGGATAGGAGGCCAGGCCACGCGCAATCGCCGCATCGTCAAGCCCGAGCGCGCGGACCGCGGCGACTGCGACCGCGACATTCTGGGCATTGTGCGGCCCGGCCAGCGCCGGCCAGCGGCTCTGGTCGCCAATCGCGGCGGCGTCGCCCGCATGCACGACCGTCGCGCGCGGCAGCCGCGCGGCGATGGCGCGGGTCTGCGGATCATCGGCGGCGATCACCGCGGTGCGCCCGTCGCCCTGCATCGCGAACAGCCTTTCCTTGGCGGCGGCATAGGCGGCAAAATCGGGATAGCGGTCGAGATGATCGGGGGTGATGTTGGTCAGCACCGCGACATCGCAGTCGAGGCTGTGGGTCAGGTCGATCTGGAAGCTCGACAGTTCGAGCACATAGACGCCGCCTGCGGGGAGGGGCGTCTGGCCCAGGATCGGCAGGCCGATATTGCCGCCCAGCAGCGCCGGCACGCCCGCCTGCGCCAGCAGATGGTGGATCAGCGCGGTCGTCGTCGATTTGCCGTTGGTGCCGGTGATGCCGACCACGCGGTGCGGCGGCAGCTGGGCGCGCGCCTGCGCGAACAGCTCGATATCGCCGATCAGCGGCGTGGCCGTGCGCGCGGCATGGGCGGTGATGGCATGGGTGTTGACCGGAATGCCCGGCGACGCGACCACCCCGGCCCAGCCGGTCAGGTCGAGCGTCAGCGGATCGGCGAGCGTCACGCCCGGCGGCACCGCGCCGCGTGCCGCCTCATGCGCGTCCCACGCCGTGACCTCGGCCCCGGCGGCCTTGAGCGCCGCGACCGCCGCCAGGCCGGAGCGCGCCAGCCCCAGCACATGATAGCGTCCGCCGCGCCAGGCCGGGCTGGTGATCACCGGATCTTGAGCGTCGACAGGCCGGCGAGCGCCAGCACCAGCGCAATGATCCAGAACCGGATCACCACCGTCGGCTCGCTCCACCCCAGCTGTTCGAAATGATGGTGGATGGGCGCCATCTTGAACACGCGCTTGCCGGTGCGCTTGAAGAAGAACACCTGGATGATGACACTCAGCGCCTCGACCACGAACAGCCCGCCGATGATGCCGAGCACGATTTCATGGTGCGCGACGACCGACAGCGCGCCCAGCGCCCCGCCCAGCGCCAGACTGCCGGTATCGCCCATGAACACGGCAGCGGGCGGTGCGTTGAACCACAGAAATGCCAGCACCGCGCCCACGATCGCGCCGCACATGATCGCCAGATCGCCCGCGCCCGGCACATGGGGGATACCCAGATAGGCGGCGAACTTCGCATTGCCGGCCAGATAGACGATGATCATGAACGCGACCGAGGCGATGATCACCGGCATCGATGCCAGCCCGTCCAGCCCGTCGGTCAGGTTGACCGCATTGCCGAAGGCGACGATCGTGAAGGCGGCAAAGACGATGTAGAACATGCCGAGATCGGCAACCGGCTTGCTGAGGAACGGCAGATAGAGCAGCCCGCCATTCTGGCGCACGATGATCCATGCGGCAAAGCCCGCAATCGCGAACTCCAGCACCAGCCGCATCCGCCCCGACACGCCCGCCGTGCTTGCCTTGCGGACCTTGTCATAATCATCGAGGAACCCGATCAGCCCGAAGCCGAGCGTGACTGCCAGCACCGCCCAGACA
This sequence comes from Sphingomonas sp. UBA1000, assembly GCA_002291855.1. Lineage (GTDB taxonomy): Bacteria > Pseudomonadota > Alphaproteobacteria > Sphingomonadales > Sphingomonadaceae > Sphingomonas_B. Next base: position 5,123 of record DBAW01000191.1, on the reverse strand, counting down.
TAGGAATTGGACAGGTCCATCCACAGCAGCAGCGACACGGTGAGCGCGGTCAGGATCATCAGCCCGCCCATCGTCGGGGTGCCGCGCTTGGCCAGATGGGTCTGCGGCCCGTCGGCGCGGATCGGCTGGCCCTTGCCCTGGCGCACGCGCAGCCAGCCGATGAAGCGCGGCCCGATGATCAGCCCGATCAGCAGCGCGGTCGCCACCGCCCCGCCGGTGCGGAAGCTGAGATAGCGGATGAGGTTGAGGACGCCGGGAAAGCCCAGCTGTTCGGCGATCAGATACAGCATCGTCCCTATTCCCCCCCCTTGCCGGCGGTCGCGCCCAGCCGGGCGACCAGCCGGCCCAGCCCGACCGAGTTGGACGCCTTGACCAGCAGCACGTCGCCGGGCGCGATCCGCCCGGCCAGCGCCGCTTCGGCGGCATCGGCATCGGCCACATGGACGAACGCGACGCGCCCGCCAAGCGCATCGGCGAGCGGGGCCATTTCCGGGCCGACCAGCACCGCCAGATCGATCCCCGCCTCGGCCACCGGCGCGGCCAGTTCGGCGTGGAAGCGCGGGCCATCCTCGCCCAGTTCGCGCATCGCGCCCAGCACCGCGATCCGCCGCGTCGCCGGTTCGGCGGCGAGCACGCCCAGCGTCGCGCGCATCGACGCCGGATTGGCGTTGTAGCTTTCATCGATGATGAGCGCGGTGCCGCCCGGCACCTCGATATCCAGCCGCGCGCCGCGCCCGGCCATGCCCGGCAGTTCGGCAAGCGCCAGCCCCGCCACGCCCAGATCGCCGCCCGCCGCCGCAACCGCTGCCAGCACGGCCAGCGCGTTCGACACCCAATGTTCGCCGGGCTGCGCGACGGTGAGGCACAGGCTCGCCTCGGGCATCTGCACGGTGATCAGCGTGCCGCCGCCATGCGCCGGCACCCGTTCGAGCGCGCGGACATCGGCCCCGGCCCCCAGCCCGAACGTCACGATCCGCGCACCGCAGGCGGTGGCGGCATCGATCAGAATGTCGCGCTGCGGCGTGTCGAACGGGATGATCGCGGTGCCCCCCGGCTCCAGCCCTTCGAAGATTTCCGCCTTGGCGCGGGCGATGTTCTCGATCGAGCCGAGATTTTCGATATGCGCGGGCGCAATCGCGGTGATGACGGCGACATGCGGGCGCACCATGCGGGTCAGCGCGGCGATTTCCTGCGCATGGTTCATGCCCATTTCGAACACGCCGAACCGCGTCGATGCCGGCATCCGCGCAAGGCTGAGCGGCACGCCGACATGGTTGTTGTAGCTTTTGAGCGAGCGGTGGGCGCGGCCCGGCGCCATACGGTCGAGCGCGCGGAAGATCGCTTCCTTGGTCCCGGTCTTGCCGACCGATCCGGTGACGCCGATGATGCGCGCACCCGACACCGCCTCGGCCCGCGCCCGCGCCGCCCGGCCCAGCGCCGCCAGCGCCTGATGGGTGTCGGCAACCCGCACATGCGGGTAATCGACCGGGCGGGCGACGATCATCCCTGCAGCACCCTGCGCCGCCGCCTGATCGACAAAGCGGTGGCCATCGCTGGTCTCGCCGGGCAGGGCGACAAACAGATCGCCGGGGCCGACCTCGCGGCTGTCGAACGCGACGCCGCCAACGGCAAAATCGGCCGAAGCGGTCCCGCCGGTCGCGGCGGCAATCTCGTCAGCGCGCCACAGCGTCATGCCGCGCACTCGCGCGCCACGCTGACATCGTCGAACGGCAGCACCCGGTCTTTCACAATCTGTCCCTGTTCATGGCCCTTGCCGGCAACCAGCACGACATCTTCGGGCGCGGCCATCGCCACCGCCGCCGCAATCGCCGCGCGCCGGTCGCCTATTTCCTGCGCGCCCGCCGCGCCGTCCAGCACCGCGCGGCGGATCGCCGCCGGATCCTCGCTGCGCGGATTATCGTCGGTCACGATCACATGATCGGCCCCGGCCACCGCCACCCGGCCCATTTCGGGGCGCTTGCCCTGATCGCGGTCGCCGCCCGCGCCAAAGACGAGGATCAGCCGCGATCCCGTATGCGGGCGCAGCGCTGCAATCGCGGCGACCAGCGCATCGGGCGTATGGGCATAATCGACATAGACGGGCGCCCCCGCCCGCGTGATCGCCGCACGCTCCAGCCGCCCGCGCACCGGCGTGACCCGCGCCAGATGGGCCAAAGTCGTCGCCGGATCGCCGCCGGTTGCAACCACCAGCCCGGCGGCGACGAGCGCATTGGCCGCCTGATAGGCCCCGATCAGCGGCAGCACGACCTTGTGGCTGACGCCGCCCACCGCAACCGTCAGCGCCTGCCCCAGCCGGGTCGGCGTGCGCTCGATCAGCGTCAGCGTCTCGCCCGCCGTGCCGACGGTCAGCACGTCCAGCCCGCGCGCACGGGCGGCCGCGACCACCCGGCCCGACCAGGGATCGTCATCGGCCCAGATCACCGCCTTGCCACCATCGCTCACCACCTCGGTGAACAGGCGCAGCTTGGCGGCGAAATAGGCCTCCATCGTACCGTGATAGTCGAGGTGATCGCGGCTGAGATTGGTGAAGCCGACCGCGGCGACCGGCAGGCCCTCGGTGCGGTGCTGGTCGAGGCCGTGGCTCGACGCCTCGAACGCCAGATGGCTGACCCCCTCGCGCCGCAGCCCGGCGACGTTCGACAGGAAGGTGACGATGTCGGGCGTGGTCAGGCCGGTCACCACCTGATCATGCGCGGTCGTGACGCCCAGCGTGCCGATCGACGCCGCGCTGTGCCCGGCCAGCCGCCACAGCTGGCGGGTCAGCTCGACCGTGCTCGTCTTGCCGTTGGTGCCGGTGACGGCAACCGCAGTGTCGGGATAGGGCGCGAAATAGCGCGCGGCGAGCAGCGCGAACGCCCGGCGCGGATCGGCATCGGCGATATGCACCGCGCCCTCCACCCGCGCCTCGGGCCGGGCGACCACGGCGACCGCGCCGGCGGCAATGGCGGCGGGGATGAAATCCTCGCCATTGGCGCGCGCGCCGGCAAAGGCCCCGAACACCGTGCCCGGCGCGACCTTGCGGTGATCGATGGCAAAGCCCGTCACCTCGGCCTCAGACGCGATGCCGGCCAGTTCGCCAAGACGCATGGTTCAGTGCCCCTTTGGACGGATGAAGGGCAGCACCTCGCCCAGATTGGCCTCGCGCGCCGGATCGGGGATCACGCCCAGCATCGGGCCGATGCGGCTGACCACGCCCGACACGACGGGCGCGACATTCCAGCCGGCGGTGTGGAAGCCGAAAGTTTCCTTGGTGGCCTTGGGATCATCAAGCATGGCAACGACCACATAGCGGGGTGCGTCCATCGGGAAAACGCCCGCAAAGGTGGTGACGACCGCCGCCCCGGTGTAACGGCCGCCGACGATCTTCTCGGCGGTCCCGGTCTTGCCGCCGACGCGGTAGCCCGGCGCATCGGCCTTGCTGCCCGTGCCATGCGTGACGACAAGGCGCAGCAGCGCGCGCATCTTGTAGGACGTGTCGGCGCTGAACACCCGCTCGCCCGCCGGCACCGGATTGGCCGGGCCGCGCTTGACGACCGTTGCCGGCCGCCACAGCCCGCCATTGAACAAAGTCGCATAGCCGGTCGCCAGATGCAGCGGCGACACCGCAATGCCATGGCCATAGCCGACGGTCATCGTCGAGATATCGCCCCAGTTGGCCCCCGGCGTCAGCGGCCGGCCCTGTTCCTTCAGCTCGATCGCGACCGGGCGCAGGAAATGCATCCGGCGCAGAAACTCCTTCTGCCGCCCGCCGCCGATCTGCTCGGCGATCTGCGCGGTGCCGATGTTGGAGCTTTCCTGCATGATCTCGGCAACCGAACAGGCGCGGCCGAACGGATGGGTGTCGGTGATGCGGAAACGCCCGGCCTTCAGCGCCTTGGGGCATTGATAAAGCTGCCCCAGGCTGCGCACCACGCCCAGATCCATCGCCATGGCGACGGTGAACGGCTTGAACGTCGAACCAAGCTCGTAAACGCCCAGCGTCGCGCGGTTGAACCCGGCATCGGCGGCGCCCTTGCCGGGCCGGTTGGGGTTGAGTTCGGGCAGCGAGGTCAGCGCCAGCACCTCGCCGCTGTGAATGTCCATCACCACGCCCGCCGCGCCAATGGCGCTGAACCGGGCCATCGCCGCCCCCAGTTCGGATTCGAGCGCCTGCTGCACGCGCCGGTCGATCGACAGGGTGACGCTGCGCCGCGCGCGCAGTTCGGCATCGAACACCCGCTCGATCCCGGCGACGCCGCGCCCCTCGATATCGGCATAGCCGAGGACATGGCTGGCAAGCGCGCCTTGCGGATAGAGCCGGTCCGGCTCGCGCGCAAAAGCAAGGCCCGGATCGCCCAGCGCATTGACCGCCGCGACCAGTTCGGGCGCGGCACGGCGGCGCAGATAGGTGAAGCGCCGGCCCGAGTTCAGGATGCGCAGATAATCGGCGGCGCTGCGTTCGGGCATCAGCTGCGCCAGCCGCCGGGCGAGGTCGGCGCGGTCGCTGATCAGCCGCGCGGGATGGACGCCGATCGACCAGGCATCGATGGTCTGCGCCAGCGGCACGCCATTGCGGTCATAAATATCGCCGCGCGCCGCCGTCGCCACCGCGCCGCCGGCCCCGCCGCCGCCCCCGCGGCCGC
>DBAW01000191.1:0-150 GCA_002291855.1 Sphingomonas sp. UBA1000 | reverse complement strand
CCGGCAATGCCGAGCCACAGGATGCGCAGGCCGATGATCGCGACCGCCGCGATGAACAGCAGCATCAGCAGCATCAGCCGCGCATGGACGGTCGCCTGCACGGCGCGGCGATCGGGCGCGGGCTGGCCGCCCGGCGGGGTCGCGGCGGCG
>DBAW01000174.1 GCA_002291855.1 Sphingomonas sp. UBA1000 | reverse complement strand
GGCGAGCGCGCCGGTGCCGCAGCCGGCATCGAGCAGCCGCAGCCGGCGCAGATCGGCGGGCAGCCAGTCGAGCAGCGTGTCGCGCATCCGGTCCCGCCCGGCGCGGACGGTCGCACGGATGCCCGACACCCGCGCATCCGAGGTCAGCTGTTCCCAGGCCTGGCGCGCCGTGCGGTCGAAATAGGTTTCCAGCCGCTGGCGCTGCGCCTCATAGCGCGGATTGGCGGGCGGGGCGGGAAGCGTCGCCATCATTCAAACCCCAGAAAATCGAAAATGTCCCGGTCCTTCATGGCCTTGGCGGGCAGCGGATCGACACCGCGCCACAGCATGTCGGCCAGCCGCAGATATTCCTCGCGCGCGGCGATCACGTCGGGCGCATCGTCCATTTCGAACAAGGTGCATTTTTTGAGCCGCGACCGGCGGATGGCGTCGACGTCGCGGAAATGGGCGAGCCGCTTCATGCCCGTCGCGTCGCAGAAGCGGTCGATCTCGTCGGTGCCGGCCGACCGGTTGGCGACGACGCCGGCGACGCGGACCTCGTAATTCTTCGCCTTGGCGTTGATGGCCGCGATGATGCGGTTCATCGCGAAGATGGAGTCAAAGTCGTTCGCGGTGACCACCAGCGCGCGTTCGGCATGCTGCAGCGGCGCGGCAAAGCCGCCGCACACCACATCGCCGAGCACGTCGAAGATCACGACATCGGTTTCGTCGAGCAGATGATGCTGCTTGAGCAGCTTCACCGTCTGCCCGACGACATAGCCGCCACAGCCGGTGCCGGCCGGCGGCCCGCCTGCCTCGACGCACATGACGCCGTTATAGCCTTCGAACATATAGTCTTCGGGGCGCAGCTCCTCGGCGTGGAACTCGACGCTTTCGAGCACGTCGATCACCGTCGGCATCAGCTTTTTGGTGAGCGTGAACGTGCTGTCATGCTTGGGATCGCAGCCGATCTGGAGCACGCGGTGGCCAAGCTTGGAAAAGGCTGCCGAGAGGTTGGAGGAGGTCGTGGATTTGCCGATCCCGCCCTTGCCATAGACGGCGAACACCTTGGCCTTGCCAATCCGGTCCTGCGGATCGAGCTGAACCTGGACGCTGCCGTCCCCATCGGGTGCGGATCCCGGATGCTGTCGGTCGAGAAGCATGTCCATTCTACTCCGCTGCGATCAGGCCTTCGAGCCTGTCTTCAATGTCGTCGCTGGCCGCGCGCAGGGCGGCGAGGGTTTCGGCGTCGGGCGTCCAATATTGGCGGTCCGACGCCTCGAGCAGCCGTTCGGCAACGCGCGCCGACGCCTTGGGGTTGAGCGCCACCAGCCGGGCGCGCATTTCGGGATCGAGCATGAAGGTCTCGCTGATCCGCTGGTAGATCCAGGGCGCGACCTTGCCGGTGGTCGCCGACCAGCCGAGCGTCGTCGTAACATGCGCCTCGATGTTCTTCACGCCTTCAAAGCCGTGGCGCAGCTGGCCTTCATACCAGCGCGGGTTGAGCGTGCGGGTGCGGGTTTCCAGCTCGACCTGCTCGTCAAGCGTGCGGACCTTGGCCGAGCCGGTGGTCGCATCGACGATATAGACCGGGGCCGCCTCGCCACCGCGCGCGCGGCTGACCGAACGCGCCATGCCGCCCAGCATGTCGACATATTGGTCGAGATCGGTGACGCCCAGTTCGACCGAGTCGAGATTCTGATAGGTCAGGTCGACCCGTGACAGCGCCGCCTTGAACAACGCCGCCTTGCGCACCGGCGCGCCGCTGCGGCCATAGGCGAAGCCCTTGCGCTTCTCGAACGTGTCGGCCAGCTCGTCCGGGTCGCTCCACACGCCGCCGTCGATCAGCTGGTTGACGTTCGCGCCATAGGCACCTTCCTGGTTGGAAAACACGCGCAGCGCGGCTTCCTCCATGTCGATGCCGAGTTCGGCGGCCTGGGCGAGGCTGTGCTTGCGCACGAAGTTCAGATGCTCGGGCTCGTCGGCGGTCGCCGCCAGCCAGGCCGCCTCGGCCAGCATCCGCGTCTGGAGCGGCAGCAGGTCGCGGAAAATGCCCGACAAGGTGATGACGACATCGATCCGCGGTCGGCCCAGCTCGTCGATCGGGATCAGTTCCGCGCCCACCAGCCGGCCATAGCCGTCAAAGCGCGGGCGGGCGCCGTAGAGCGCGAGTGCCTGGGCGATCTGCGCGCCCTCGCTCTTCATATTGTCGCTGCCCCACAGCACCATGGCGATGCTTTCGGGATAGGCGCCGCCGCGATCGACATGGCCCTCGATGAGCCGGTCGACGGCCTTGCGCCCCTGTTCGACGGCAAAGCCATTGGGGATGCGGAACGGATCGAAGCCGTGCAGGTTGCGCCCGGTCGGCAGCACATCGGGGTTGCGGATCAGGTCGCCGCCCGGTGCCGGCGGCATGAACCGCGCATCGAGCGCGCGGATCAGCCCGCCCATCTCGTCATTGTCGGCGAGCAGCTGGTCGACACGCGCGCGGTCCTCGGCCGGGAAGGCGTCAAGGAAGCGCGTGCGCGCCTCACCCTCAGCCGTGGTGCCGAGCACGTGCAGCCCTTCGGGGATCAGCGATTGCTCGATCTCGTAGAGCTTGGCCGACAGCCGGTCGATATCGGTCGCGTCCAGATCCATGGTCTCCGCCTGATCGCGGATCATCTGCGCCAGATCGGCCTGTTCCTCGGCCCCCAGCTCGCCCGCGCGCCAGCGATCGACCAGCGAGCGCAGCTCGCCCAGCCCCTTGTAGAGCCCGGCCTGGCTGAGCGGCGGCGTCAGATAGGAAATCAGCGTCGCGCCGGAGCGGCGCTTGGCGATCAGCCCCTCGGACGGGTTGTTGGCGGCATAAAGGTAGAAGTTTGGCAGGTTGCCGATCAGCCGTTCGGGCCAGCAGTCCGGGCCCATCCCGCTCTGCTTGCCGGGCATGAACTCAAGCGCGCCATGGGTGCCGAAATGCAGCACCGCATGCGCGCCAAAGCCGGTGCGCAGCCAGCGGTAAAAGGCTGAAAACGCATGGGTGGGGGCGAGGCCGCCTTCAAACATCAGGCGCATCGGATCGCCTTCCCAGCCCATCGCTGGCTGCAACCCGACAAACACCTTGCCGAACCGCTCGCCCATGATGTGGATGCCGCCCGGATCGGCCTGGATCCGGCCGGGGGAGGGGCCCCATTGCGCCTCGATCTGCGCCAGATGCGGCTCGGTGCGGACATGATCGTCGGGGCTGATCCGCGCATGGATGTTGGCATCCGCGCCAAACATTGCGGCATTGCCTTCCATCACCGCGGCGCGCAGCGCCTCGACGCTTTCGGGCGGGGTGACGTCATAGCCCTCATCGCGCAGGCGGATGAGCGTCCGGTGCACCGATTCCCACACTGCCAGATAGGCGGCGGTGCCCGCCGCGCCGGCATTGGGCGGAAAGTTGAACAGCACGATCGCGACCCGCCGGTCGGCACGCGGCGCCCGGCGCAGCGCGACCAGCCGCGCGACCTTGTCGGCAAGCGCTGAGGCGCGTTCGGGGTCGCTCTGCATCGTGCGCCCGCTGCCCTCGCCACCTGCCGCACGGCCGCCAAAGGTGGATGGCAGAATGCCGCCGTCGAGCTCGGGAATCGCGACCATCAGCGTCGCTTCGAGCGGCAGCAGCCCCATCGGGTTTGCTTTCCACTGCTCAAGCGTCTGGAACTCGGCCGGATGCGCGCTGACATAGGGCACGTCGAGCCGGGCAAGCGCGGTCGCCGCCGCGCCGGCATCGTTATAGGCCGGGCCGCCGACCAGCGAGAAACCGGTCAGGTTGATGACCGCATCGACCCGCGGGGCCTGCCCGTCCATGAAGAAATGGTTGATCGCCGGGCGGCCGTCCAGCCCGCTGGCAAAGGCCGGAATCACCGTCAGCCCGCGCGCCTCGAGCGCGGAGATCACGCCGTCATAATGGCGCGCATCGCGGGCGAGGATATAGCTGCGCAGCATCAGCAGCCCGACCGTGCCGGCAGGCGACGCGACCCGCGCCGGCAGATCCTCCAGCCGCTCGGCAATGCGGCCGGGCAGGGCGGGGTGATACAGGCCGACGTCCGGATATTCGACCGGGGCGGCTGCCGGCGTCCGCCCGCGCAGCGCCCGGCGCGGGCCATCGGCATAACGGTCGACGAGCGCGCGGATCATCGCCACGACATTGTCGTCGGATCCGGCCAGCCAATATTGCAGCGTCAGGAAATAGGCGCGCACATCCTGGGCGGTGCCGGGGATGAACCTCAGGATCTGCGGCAGGCGGCGCAGCGTCTTCATCTGCTTGTCGCCGCTGTCGCTGCCGGGCTTGCCGGCGGGCTTGAGCTTTTTGAGCAGCGCCATGACGCCCGATGCGGGCTTGCGCATCTCATAGCTGCCCATCCGCGTCAGCTTGACGATCTCGCTGCCCGACATCAGCCCGACGATCGCGTCGCAGCTGTCGCGCCGCGCCTCGAGCGCGGGCAGCACTGCCTGGATATGGTCTTCCAGGAACAGCATGGTCGCGAGGATGATGTCGCCGCCGGCAATGTCCGCGCGGCAGCGGTCGAGCGCGCCCGGATCGCGGTCCCATTCCGACGCGGCGTGGAAGGCGACGCGGATGCCCGCGGCCGCAAGCGCCGGGGTGGCGCGTTCGACCGCGCCCGCCAGATGGGTGTCGAGCGTCACGATCACCATGTTGACCGCCGGCATGGCGGACCGGGATGCAGCCTCACCGTCCATAATGCGCCTTTGCGTCGTAAAGGGTCGACAGGCCGATCTCCGCCAGCCCGGCAGCGGCGGCGAACGCCTCGGTGTTGCGCCGCGCCTTGCCGCGGACGAAAAACGGGATCTTGCGCAGCTCGGCCTCGGCCTCGGCGGTCCAGCCGGCGGCGGAGGCCGATGCGGCTGCCGCCGGGGCGGCGGTCATCACGCCGACAGTGTCGTTGGGCGCATCGCCGTCGGGCATGTCGGCGTGGGGCGCGGTTTCGTCGCTCTGGTCTGCGCGGCCCGCGCTTGCCGCCGGACCGCCATGGGAGAGGTGGCTTGCCCCCGCGCCGTCATGGAACTCGGGATCGTCGCGGAACATCGCCAGCAGATGTTCCTCCAGCCCCATCACCAGCGGATGGACCCAGGTGTCGAAGATCACATTGGCACCTTCAAAGCCCATTTGCGGGCTGTGCCGGGCCGGGAAATCCTGAACATGGACGGGCGCGGAGATGACCGCGCAGGGGATGCGCAGCCTTTTGGCGATGTGCCGTTCCATCTGCGTGCCCAGCACCAGTTCGGGCTGGAGCCGGACGATCTCGTCCTCGACCGCCAGATGATCGTCGGTGATCAGCGGCTCGATGCCCAGCTTCGCCGCGGCCTCGCGCACATCGCGGGCGAACTCGCGATTGTAGCAGCCAAGCCCGACGACCTCGAAGCCCAGCTCCTCGGTCGCGATCCGGGCGGCGGCAACCGCATGGGTGGCGTCGCCGAAGATGAACACCCGCTTGGCGGTCAGATAGGTCGAGTCGACCGAGCGGCTCCACCACGCCATCCGCCCGCCTTCGGCCAGCGCGGGGGCCGGATCGACCCCGGCGAGCAGCGCCACTTCCTCGATAAAGGCGCGCGTCGCCTGCACGCCGATCGGCACCGTGCGCACGACCGGCATCCGATAGGCGCGCTCGAGCCAGCGTGCCGCCTCGTCACCGATTTCGGGATAGAGCAGGATGTTGAAATCCGCCTCGCCCAGTCGGGCGATGTCGGCCGCCGATGCGCCGAGCGGTGCGGTGACGTTGACGCCAATGCCCATCAGCGCGAGCAGCCGGCTGATTTCCACCACATCGTCGCGGTGGCGGAAACCGAGCGCGCAGGGACCGAGCAGATTGACGCGCGGGCCGCCTTCGGGGCGCAGCGGGCGCTGCGCCGGGCTGAGCGCGCGAACCAGCCGGTAGAAAGTCTCGGCCGCCCCCCAATGCTCCTTGCGCTGATAGCTGGGCAGTTCGAGCGCGACGACCGGCACCGGCAGGGCCAGCGCTTCGGCCAGACCGCCCGGATCGTCCTGGATCAGTTCGGCGGTGCAGCTGGAGCCGACCAGCATCGCGCCAGGGCGGAACCGGTCATGCGCGTCGCGCGCGGCGTTCTTGAACAGCTCGGCCGTGTCCTTGCCGAGATCGCGGGCCTGGAAAGTCGTGTAGGTGACCGGCGGGCGCTGGCCGCGCCGCTCGATCATCGTGAACAGCAGATCGGCATAGGTGTCGCCCTGCGGCGCGTGCAGCACATAATGCACATCGGTCATCGCGGTCGCGACGCGCATCGCCCCGACATGGGGCGGGCCTTCATATGTCCAGACCGCCAGCTGCATCAGACCCTCAGCACGTCACGCCGCCGGAGCGGCCGGGTGAACAGCTCGGCCAGGTCGCCTGCCTGATCGAAGCCATGGACGGGCGTGAACACCAGTTCGATCGCCCATTTCGTCGTCAGCCCCTCCGCCTCCAGCGGATTGGCAAGGCCGAGGCCGCAGACGGTGATGTCGGGGCGCAGCGCGCGCACCCGGTCGAGCTGCGCTTCGACATCCTGACCCTCGGTCAGCGGGGTGCCGGGGGGCAGCAGCGCCAGTTCCTCGGCCAGATGGCGGGCATGGAGATAGGGGGTGCAGACCTCGACCGGCCGCATCCCGCATTCGGCCGCCAGAAAGCGCGCCAGCGGCACCTCCAGCTGCGAATCGGGCATGAAGAAGATTGTCTGGCCGGCCAGCCGTTCGGCATGGCGGGCAATGGCGCGCTTGGCGCGTTCGCGGCCGGGCGCGACCGCCTGACGGAAACGCATCGGATCGACGCCAAAGGCATTGGCCGCCGCTTCGGCCCAGGCGGTCGTGCCTTCCGCGCCGAACGGGAAGGGCGCGGCCAGCCGCTCCGCCCCGCGCGCGGTGAGCGCGCGGGCGGTGTCGCCAAGGAAAGGCTGGGCAAGCAGAAAGCGGGTGGCCGGGCCGATTGCAGGCAGATCATGGGCGACGCGGCCGGGAAAGAAGCGGACGCGGTCGATGCCCATATCGGCAAACAGCCGGGCGAACTGGTCTTCGACGATATCGGGCAGCGCGCCGACGATCAGCAGCTCGGGCGCCGCATCGGCCGCGCCCTGCGGCGCTTCCGGCACCAGCGCGGCGAGGCAGGCATCCTCGCCCTCGGTAAAGGTCGTCTCGATCCCGCTGCCCGAATAGCTGAGGATGTTGACCCCCGGCCGGCCGGCGCCCAGCCGGCGCGCGGCGCGCGGCAGATCGAGCTTGATGACTTCCGACGGGCAGGAGCCGACAAGGAACAGCACGCGCACATCGGGCCGCCGGTCGAGCAGCCGGGTCACCACCCGGTCCAGCTCGGCATCGAGATCGGCCATGCCGGCCAGATCGCGTTCCTCGATGATCGCGGTCGCAAAGCGCGGCTCGGCAAAGATCATCACCCCGGCCGCCGATTGCAGCAGATGGGCGCAGGTGCGCGATCCGACGACGAGGAAAAAGGCGTCGGGCATCTTGCGGTGCAGCCAGACAATCCCGGTCAGCCCGCAAAACACCTCACGCTGGCCGCGTTCGCGCCGGATTTCCGGCATCGGCATCGGCATCGGCAGGGGCATCGATTGGGGCGACGCGGCGAGGGTGACGGGGCCGGTCATGCCGTTGCGAGCCCGGCGGGCTGTGCACGGTCGCCCTGCAACCGCGCCATGCGCAGTTTCCAGACGAACTGGCCGGCATTGACGACATAGGTCGCATAGGCGGCAAGCGCCACGAACATGCGTTCGCCAACCGTGCCCAGATCGGCGACCAGCATCGCCATATAGGCGGTGTGGAGCGCGATCACGATCATGCTGACCGCGTCTTCCCAGAAAAACGCGTCTGCAAACAGATATTTGCCGAACACGACCTTTTCCCAGACCGCGCCGGTGACCATGATCGTGTAAAGCGTCAGCGTCTTGGCGACGACCGAGGCGTCGGCCGCGAACTGCCCGTCGCCGGTCAGCAGGAAACGGCCGACAAGCGCGAGGCTGACCAGAAAGACGAGAAACTGGACGGGGGCGAGAATGCCCTGGACGAGCGTCCACACCGTCGCATCGCGGCGGGCGCGCTGTTCCGGCGTGTAAAGCGGGCGGGGCACACGGCCCGCGACTGCGTTGCGATTTCCCGGATGGCTCATGGAGCGGTCCGTGGCGGTGCGGTGACCGTCCGGTGCGCTGTGCGCCCGCATCTTCGGCCCGGTGTCCGGCATCCTATCCGGAATGCGATTGTCGTTCGGCACGCTTCGCATCTCCCCTCCGACCCGGAGGCTACGCCCGCCACCGCATCAATGTCAATCTATGTTGACGTCCAGAAAGATAGACAGCCGGTAAGAATCGCCATTGTCATTGCATCGGAAACGGAATAGCGTGCGCGGCATAAGATATAAGCGCCGACGGCCCGGGTCGCGGGGCCGTTCACCAGGGGCCGACGCCATGATGCGCCGACCGCTCGACGAAGGAGTGGGGGGGAATGGCTACCGTGATCGGATTGGGCGGCAGTCAATCGGGACTCACCCCGGCCATCCCATCCTCGCACAACGAAAACAGTATTGAACAGAAACTGGGTCGTGTCGGTTCCGATGCATCCATTGTTCTTGGTGCGCACAGGCCAGGTCGGTCGTCAGCGTCTCTCGCTGCATCGCTTGCCGGTCCGCCCGCGATCTCCGCGTGGCGGATCGACCGGCTCGCCCGCATCGCCATAGATGGTCAGGCGCACGATCTGCTGCGCGAGATCGACGATCTGATCCGCGCGGGCATTTCGGCCCCGGAACTGTTCGTCGATCTTCTGGCGCCGGTGGCGCGCCGGCTCGGTGATTTGTGGGAGGATGACCGCCTCGACTTCATCGAAGTGACGATGGGCCTGTGGCGCCTGCAGGAGGTGCTGCGCGAAATCGGCGGTCACGCGCCGCGCGCGCCATTGGCATCGCTGCCGCGCACGGCGCTGTTCACTCTCTTGCCCGAGGATGTGCACAGTTTCGGCGCGGCGATGGTGCATGAATGCTTCGCACTGGCCGGGTGGCAGGCCGAATTGCTGGTCGCTGCAAGCCGTGGCGAGATTTTGTCGGCCATTGCCGGCGCATATCTTGATCTGGTTGGATTGACGGTCGCTAATGATAGCCATATCGAGCCTGCCCAGTCTCTGATCCGTGCAGTGCGCAGCGTCTCGATGAATCCGAATGTCCGTATCATGGTTGGTGGGCCAGTCCTCACCCGAAACCCCGGCCTGTTCGCGCAGCTGGGGGCCGACGCCATGGCGGATGATGCGATCGCGGCCGTGAAGGTTGGCGAACATCTGGTGGATGCGGTGCGGCTGGCGGCTCCGGCGTGAGCCGCGTCCGTCATGAATGACAAACCCGACCTGACAGAGCCGCGGCTGCCATTCGCCGCCGCCTCCAACTGGCTTGCCGGTGCTCCGGTGGAACAGATGGCGGCGTTGCTGGCGTCCGTGGGCGATGTCGCGTTGATGATCGATGACGGCGGGCAGATCGTCGACGTTGCGGGCGCGCCCAGCAGTCTGCGGGGGCTGCAAAACCAGCTTGGCCGCCGCTGGATCGACACCGTCACGCCCGACAGCCGCCCCAAGATCGAGGACATGCTGTCCGGCGAGCCGGGCGGGCGCTGGCGGCAGGTGACCCAGCTGGGCGACAGTGGCGATTTTCCCGTCCGCTATCTTGTGATGCCGCTGGGGGTGGACGGGCTGCGTGTCGCCATCGGCCGTGACGAGCGGGCGGGGGCGGTGCTGCAGCAGCGCCTGTTGCAGGTGCAGCAGTCGCTCGAGCGCGATTATCTGGCGATGCGCCAGGCCGAGGCCCGCTACCGGCTGCTGTTCGACATGACCGCCGAGCCGATGCTGATCCTCGAGGCCGACAGCCGCCGGATTCGTGAGGCCAATGCCGCGGCCGTCGCGTTGCTTGGTGACGGGCAGCTTCCGGGCCAGTCCCTGATCGACCGGCTGGAAGCAGGCGACCGGGAGCCAGCGATCGCATTTTTCGGCGCAGTCGCCGCCGGTGTCGACATGGCACCGATCCGGGTCCGGTTGGGCGGCGACGCTGCGGCCAGCCTGTCGGCGCGCGTTTATCGGCAGGCCGGGACCGGATATCTGCTTGTCAGGCTGGGCGCGCCGGACATGTCCGCACCGGTCGCAGGCGATGGCTTTGCCCATGCCGTGGCCGCGATGCCCGATGCGTTCGTGATTGCCGACCGGTCGCTGGCGATCGTCGCCGCCAATCCGGCGATGGTCGAGATCGTGCAGGCGGCAAGCGAGGAGCAGTTGCGCGGCCGGGCGCTTGGCGATGTGCTCGGCCGGCCGGGGATCGACCTTGACCTCATCATGGCGCAGCTGGCCGAACACGGCGTGGCGCGCAATGTCGCCACGATTGTGCGTGGTCTGCTCGGCGGGCGCGACGAGGTCGAGGTGTCGGCGGCCCGCATCTCGCCCGATCGCTATGGCTTCACGCTCCGCGTGGTCGCGCGACGGCTGCGCGATCTGCCGCCGGCCGAACGCGGGATGCCGCGGTCGGTGGAGCAGCTGACCGAGCTGATCGGGCGGATGCCGCTCAAGGATATCGTCCGCGAATCGACCGACCTGATCGAGCGCCAGTGCATCGAGGCGGCGCTCGTCTACACGTCCAACAACCGCGCTTCGGCGGCCGAGATTCTGGGCCTGAGCCGGCAGAGCCTCTATTCAAAGCTGCACCGCCACGGGCTGGTCGGGCTGGAACAGCTCGACGACTGACATGATGTCGCGGCGGTTATCGCGCGGGTGACCAGCGGCTGGCAGGGGCGAGCCGGGGGCAGGTCGATGCCCGGTATCCGATTTGGTGCCTCGATTTCATGAAACGGCCGGTCGCCGGCAGCTTCCAGCGCGCCGATCACGTCGGAAATCGTCCGCCGCGCTGATTTCTCCTGGCTGAAAGCGTCAAGTCAGGTTGACGCTTTGATGTGTCAATCATAGCATACGGGCATGACTCGTTCCGTGACTGCTCCGCGCGCGACCGGGCTGCCGGCACCCGCCGATGTGCTTCGGCTGCTGAAGCCGATCACCTGGTTTCCGCCGATGTGGGCGTTCATGTGCGGGGTCGTCTCATCGGGCGTGCCGCTGGGCGAGCGCTGGTTCGTGCTGGTGCTGGGCGTGATCCTGACCGGGCCGATGGTGTGCGGCACGTCGCAGGCGGTCAATGACTGGTTCGACCGCCATGTCGATGCGATCAACGAGCCCGATCGGCCGATCCCATCGGGGCGCATTCCGGGGCGCTGGGGGCTGTATATCGCGATCATCGGCACCATGCTGTCGATGCTGCTCGCCGCCGGCATGGGCCGGTGGGTGTTTGCCGCCACCATTGTCGGCCTGATCTGCGCCTGGATCTACAGCGCGCCGCCGCTGCGGCTGAAGATGAGCGGCTGGTGGGGGCCGGGCATTGTCGCGCTCACTTATGAAGGGCTGAGCTGGTTCACCGGGGCGGCGATCATGGCCGCCGCGCTGCCGCCCGCGCCCGCACTTGCGGTCATCCTGCTCTACAGCGCCGGGGCGCACGGCATCATGACGCTCAATGATTTCAAGGCCGAGAAGGGCGATGTGCTGATGGGCGTGCGCTCGCTGCCCGTCATTCTCGGCACCGCGCGGGCGGCGCGGGTTGCCTGTGTGGTGATGGCGGTGCCCCAGTTCATCGTGGCGGGGCTGCTCCATCGCTGGGGGCTGGACCTGTCGGCGCTTGCCGTGGCGGCGTCGCTTGCCGTGCAGATCGCGCTGATGGCGCGGCTGCTGCGCGATCCGGCGCGGTTTGCGCCCTGGTACAATGCGACCGGCACGACGCTTTACGTGCTCGGCATGCTGGCGGCGGCAATCGGTCTTGGATCCGCGGCCGGAGGGGGAGGGATATGACGGCGACAATCGGCTGGGGTGTGATCGCGCGGCTGGGCCTGGTGCAGGCCGCGATCGGCGCGATGGTGATGCTGTGCACGTCGCTGCTCAACCGGGTGATGGTGGTGGAAATCGGGCTCGCAGCCGCGGTGCCGGCGGGGCTGGTCGCGATGCATTATGCGGTGCAGCTGTCGCGCCCGCTCTGGGGCCATGGCTCCGACAAGGGGGGGCGGCGCTCGACCTGGATCGTCGCCGGCATGGCGGTGCTCGCCTTTGGCGTGCTGGCGGCGGTCGATGCCGTCTATCTGCTCGCTGCTGGGGCGCGCGGGCAGGGCTTTGCGCTGGCGATTTTCGCCTATCTGATGATCGGAGCGGGTGTCGGTGCGTCTGGCACGTCGCTGCTGGCGATGCTCGCCAACCTCGTGCCGGCCGAGCGGCGCGCTGGGGCGGCGGCGCTCACCTGGATCATGATGGTCGCGGGCATTGCGCTGTCGGCGGGCATCGCCGGTACGCTGCTCAAGCCGTTTTCGATGCCGCGCCTCGCGCTTGTCGCCTCGGGCGTGGTGCTGATCGCGTTCGTGTTGACGCTGGTCGCGCTCGCCGGGCTGGAGGCGCGCCACGCCAATCCCGCCGCGCGGTTGCAGCGGCGTGATGGGCCGCTGCCCAGCTTTGGCGCAGCGATCGGGATGATCCTGGGCGAGCGGGAGGCGCGGCGTTTCACCCTGTTCGTGTTCCTGTCGATGCTCGCCTACAACATGCAGGATCTGATCCTCGAACCCTATGCCGGGCTGGTGTTCGGCATGGCGCCGGGGGATACGACGCGCCTGTCGGGGGCGCAGCATGGCGGCGTGCTGGCCGGGATGATCCTTGCCGGGCTGATGGGCAGTGCCTTTGGCGGGCGACGCCCGGCAGAGCTGGAACGCTGGATCGTCGGCGGCTGCGCCGGCTCGGCGCTGGCGCTGGCCGGGCTGGCGGTCGCGCCGTTTGATGCCGCGGGCTGGCCGGTGGTCGCCAATGTGGTTGCGCTCGGCTTTTGCAACGGCGTGTTCGCGGTGGCGGCGATCGGCGCGATGATGGGGCTGGCCGGGGCCGATGGCGGCCGCCAGTCCGGGCTGAAAATGGGCGTGTGGGGCGCGGCGCAGGCGATTGCGTTTGGGCTGGGCGGGCTGATCGGCGCGGTCGGCGTCGATCTGCTGCGGATGCGCCCCGGTGGTGCGGCGCCGGCGTTCCAGATGGTGTTTGCAGTGGAGGCATTGCTGTTCGTCGCAGCGGCAGTGCTTGCCATGCGGGTCGCGCGTGCGCGGCCGGCCGGGCGGATGGCGACGGCCTGATGATGGGGCTGACAGGGAGGGACCGGCGATGACGACGACCTATGACGTGGTGGTGGTGGGCGGTGGTCCGTCGGGGGCGACCGTGGCGACCGATCTGGCGGCGTCGGGGCGGCGTGTCGCGCTGCTCGACCGGGCGGGACGGATCAAGCCGTGCGGCGGGGCGATCCCGCCCCGGCTGATCGCCGATTTCGATATTCCCGATGCGCTGATCGTCGCGCGCGTGAAGGCGGCGCGGATGATCTCGCCCACCCATAAATCGGTCGACATGCCGGTCGGCGACGGCTTTGTCGGCATGGTCGACCGCGAGCATTTCGACGAATGGCTGCGCGAGCGCGCCGCCGCCGCCGGGGCCGAACGTGTCACCGGCCACTTCGTCGCGGTCGAGCGCGATGCCGATGGCACCGCGCTCGTCTGCTGGCGCGCCGGGCGCGACGGCCCGGTCGAGCGGTTGCGCGCCCGGCTGGTGATCGGGGCCGATGGCGCGCGCTCCGCCGTTGCCCGGACCTGCATTCCCGGCGGCGACCAGGTGAAATGCGTGTTCGCCTATCATGAGGTGATCGAGGCCCCGGCCGAGGACAGCGAGGATTATGCCGCCCGCCGGGCCGATGTGATCTATGAAGGATCGCTGTCGCCCGATTTCTATTCCTGGGTGTTTCCACACGGCAAGCAGGCGAGCATCGGCGTCGGCAGTGCCGACAAGGGCTTTGGCCTGCGCGAATCCGTCGCCCGGCTGCGCGCCCGCACCGGGCTGGATCAGTGCCGCACCATCCGCCACGAAGGTGCGCCCATTCCGCTCAAGCCGCTCAAGCGCTGGGACAATGGCCGCGACGTGCTGGTCGTCGGCGATGCGGCGGGGGTCGTCGCGCCCGCCTCGGGCGAGGGGATTTATTACGCCATGGCCTGCGGGCGGATGGGGGCGGAGGCGGCCGAACGCTTCCTTGCCACCGGGCGCGCCTCGGCACTCGCCGGCGCGCGCCGGCGCTTCATGCGCGAACATGGCCGGGTGTTCTGGATCCTCGGGATCATGCAGTATTTCTGGTATTCCAGCGACAAACGGCGCGAGCGGTTCGTCAAGATCTGCGCCGATCCCGATGTGCAGCACCTGACCTGGCAGGCCTATATGCACAAGAAGCTGGTGCGCGCGAAGCCGCTTGCGCATCTGCGCATCTTCCTCAAGGATATGGCCCATCTGCTGGGATTGCGACCTGTGCCGCGATGAACCGACCCTGGATCATGCCTTTCATCCTCGCCGGGCTGGCCGCGCTGGCGGTGGCCGTGATGGGGATGACGATCACCGATCTGGGGCCATGGTATCGCAGCCTTGCCCAGCCCGGCTGGGCACCGCCCGACCCGGTTTACGGCATTGCCTGGACGGCAATCTTCGCGCTCGCGGCGATTGCCTCGGTCCTGGCGTGGAACGTCATTCACACGCGCCGCGACGCGGAAACCCTGATCGGCCTGTTCGCGCTCAACGGGTTTCTGAACATCCTGTGGAGCCTGATCTTTTTCCGCATCCAGCGGCCCGATTGGGCGCTGATCGAACTGATCTTCTTCTGGGGATCGATCGCCGCGCTGATCCTGTTCTGCGGCCGCCGCTCGCGCGCCGCCGGGCTGCTGCTCGTCCCCTATCTGCTGTGGGTGACGGTCGCCGGGCTGCTCAACTGGGAGATTGTGCGGCTGAACGGGCCGTTTTGATGGCGGGATGGCCGGCATGGGCGGGGTGATGCCCGCGCTCGATGGGCTGGCCGCCGCCTATTTCGGCAGCGGTCGCGCGGCGGATGCGATCCTTGTCGTGCTCGCGCTCGAATGTGTCTGGCTGTGGCGGTGGCGGCGCTGGCCGGTGGCCGGGGCGGTGGCGGCGGTGCTGCCGGGGGTGATGTTCGTGCTCGGGCTGCGCGCGGCGCTGGTCGGCGCGCCCTGGCAGATGATCGCGCTGCCGCTTGCGGGTGCGTTGCCGGCGCATCTCTGGGACCTTGCCCGGCGCGAACGGCGCCGGCGCGGCGTGCGCTCCGGTTGACTTTGCACGGCTGAGGGTCGACGATCCGGCGCAGCGACCGGGTGCCGTTGCACCCCTGTTCCGCCGTTCTGTTTGTTGTTCCGATTTGGGGAGGCAAGGCGGTGGATGGTCAGATGGATTTCCACAAGGATCGTGACCGCCTGCTGGCCGAGGCGCATGCCCGGCCGTCCAGCCCGGTCGCGCTGCCCGCGCTGGTGACGCGCATCGCCGCCTTGTCCGGGCAGGACGGCGGCGAGGCGGACTGGCGGCACATGGCGGCGCTCTGCCGCCAGCTGGGGCGCGAGGCCCCGCATCCGGGGATGCGCTGGTGGTCGCTCGACGCCGGGACGTGGCAGCTGCGCTGGGAACGCCATTCGGAGTTTTCGAGCTGGACCTTCGTCGCCCCGCCCGCCGAGGGCATGGACAGCGCCCTCGACAGCGTGCCGGAAGACTGGATCGCCGCCATTCCCGGCCAGGTGCTGGTGTTCACCACCCTGCGGCTCCGGCGCGGCCACCATGCCCATGGCGAGCCGCTCGACCGGCATGAATCGATCGGTGCGCGCCTGCTCGACGGGGCGGCGACGCTGCTCACCGATCTCAGGCCCGATCAGCGCGGGATGACGCGGTTCGATGTCATCATGCATGACGATGATCCGGTGCTGGTCGGGCGGCTGGCGCTGATCCTGCTTGAGATCGAGACCTATCGGCTGATGGCGCTGCTTGCCTTTCCGCTCGCCGGGCAGGCGGCGGCGCAGGTCAAGCAGATCGAGGTCGAGGCCGGCGAGCTGGCGGCGCGGATCGCCGACAATCTGGGGGTGGAGGATGACCGGGCGCTGCTCACCCGGCTCGTTACCCTGTCGGGGCGGATGGAGGCGCTCAGCGCCTCGACCAATTTCCGCTTCGCCGCCGGTGACGCTTATTACGAGATCGTGCTCGGCCGCATCGCCTCGCTGCGCGAAAGCCCGATCCCGGGGATGCAGACCATCGGCCAGTTCATGGACCGGCGGCTCGGCCCGGCGATGCGCACCTGTGCGAGCGTTGCCCAGCGCGAACGCGCGGTCATCGCCCGCATCGCCCGCGCCGGGCAGATGCTCAACACCCGGATCGAGCTGGTGACGCAGGCGATCAACGCTGATCTGCTGCAATCGATGAACCGGCGCACGCTCGCCCAGCTGCGTCTGCAGCAGACGGTCGAGGGGCTGTCGGTCGCCGCCATCTCCTATTACGCCTTTTCGCTGCTCGTCTATCCGCTCAAGGGGCTGTCGCACCTCTGGCCGGGCTTTGATGTGGCGCTGGCCTCGGCCGTGCTCGCGCCGTTCGTCGTCGCGCTGGTGTGGCTGGCGCTCGCCCGCATCCGCCGGCGGCTGCACGACGAACCGGGCGAGCGGGCGTGACGGCCTGTCCGGACATTCGCTGAAGCGCGGATGCTCTGACAGGCCCGGCCCGCTCTCCCTTTCAGGCCGCGCTCAGCCGCGCAGCGCGCTGATCGTTGTTGCCGCGCTGATCACCTCGATATCGGTGACGAGGTGGAGCAGGCGGACGCCCCGCTCGGCGGTGGCGCGGACAAGGGCGGGGGCGAAATCGGCGGTGCGCTCCACCCGTTCGGCCCAGCCGCCAAATGCGCGGGCAAAGGCGGCGAAATCGGGATTGGCCAGTTCGGTGCCCGACACGCGGCGCGGATATTCGCGCTCCTGATGCATGCGGATCGTGCCATAGCCGCCATTGTCGACGACGATCACCATCAGGTCGAGCCGGTGGCGCAGCGCGGTCGCCAGTTCCTGCCCGTTCATCAGGAAATCGCCGTCCCCCGCCAGCGCGACGACCTGCCGCCCCGGGCAGCGCAGCGCCGCCGCCACGGCGGCGGGGACGCCATAGCCCATCGCCCCCGCGGTCGGCGCGAGCTGGGTGCCATGGCCCTGATAGGGCCAGTAACGGTGCCACCAGCCGGAGAAATTGCCCGCGCCGTTGCAGATGATCGTATCGGCCGGCAGAAGATCGCGCATCGCCGCCACGCACTGGCCAAGGTCGAGCGTCACGCCGTCGCGCGGGGCGGGGGTCGACCAGTCCCGCCACTGGCGGTGCGCCTCTGCCCCGTCGGGCCGGTGGCGCGCAGCGGGCGCGGCACGCGCAAAGCCCGCCATGTCGGCGCAGATCGCCAGATCGGTGCGATAGACGCTGTGCAGCTCCTCCGGATCGGGATGGACATGCACCAGCGTCTGGCCGGGGTGATCGGGGGTGATCAGCGTATAGCCATCAGTCGTCGCCTCACCCAGCCGCGCGCCGACGACGATCAGCAGGTCGGCGGCGCGGATCCGCGCGACGAGCGCCGGATTGGGGCCATAGCCCAGATTGCCCGCCCAGACCGGGCAGTCATTGGCCACCGCATCCTGACGGCGGAATGCCGCCGCCACCGGCAGGCCGATCCGCGTTGCCCAGTCCGCAAAGGCGGTGCCGGCTTCGGGGCTCCAGTCCGCGCCGCCGATGATCGCGACCGGGCGTTCGGCGGCGTCGATCAGGTCGGCGAGCCGCGCGATGGCCTGTGCATCGGGGGCCTGGCCCGGCCGTTCGACGCGCGGCCGGTCCACGGCCTCGACCGTGTCGCACAGCATGTCCTCGGGCAGCACGACCACGACCGGGCCGGGCCGGCCCGCCATCGCGGTCGCATAGGCGCGGGCGAGATATTCGGGGATGCGGCGCGCATCCTCGATCCGCAGCACCTTTTTGGCGAGCGGGCCGAACATCTGGCCGAAATCGACTTCCTGAAACGCCTCGCGGTCGCGGTCGCCGCGCGCGACATCGCCGACGAACAGGATCATCGGCAGCGAATCCTGCATCGCCACATGCACGCCGATGGTGGCGTTGGTCGCGCCCGGCCCGCGGGTGACAAAGCCGATGCCCGGCCGCCCGGTCAGCTTGCCGTCCGCCGCCGCCATGAAGGCGACGCCGCCTTCCTGCCGCGCCACCACCAGATCGATGCCCGGCGTGTCGTGAAGCGCGTCGAGCACGGCGAGAAAGCTCTCGCCCGGCACGGTGAAGATCCGGTCGCAGCCCTGGGCGCTCAGATTGTCGACGAGAATGCGGCCGCCGGTGCGCGGTCCGGTCATGATATCCTCCCGGTCTGGTCTTGTCGGCCGATCAGGCCCTGGGCTCCGGGTGAGCCAGTGGCGCGGGTCGGGTCAAGCCCCCTTTGCGCCGGCCGCATCGCGGCCTAGCGTCTGCCCCGACAAAAAGAACCGGAGGAGAGGCAATGGACGATCTGCGCGAAGTGGCCACGGGGCTGCGCTTTCCCGAGGGGCCGGTGGCGATGGCCGATGGCAGCATCATCCTCGCCGAAATCGCCGCCGGCCGCATCACCCGCGTGCGCCCCGATGGCGGGGTGGAGCCGGTGGCGGAGACGGGCGGCGGCCCCAACGGCCTCGCGCTCGGCCCCGACGGGATGCTTTACTGCTGCAACAATGGCGGCTTTGCCTGGGCCGAACAATCGGGCCTGCTGATCCCGCACGGGGCGGCGCCCGACTGGGCGGGCGGATCGATCCAGCGCATCGACCCGGCGACCGGCGCGGTCGAGACGCTCTACACCCATGCCGGCGATGTGCAGCTGCGCGGGCCGAACGATCTGGTGTTCGACGCCCATGGCGGCTTCTGGTTCACCGATCATGGCAAGACCTTTGCCCGGTCGCGCGACGTGGTCGGCGTGTTCTACGCCCGCGCCGATGGCAGCCATATCGAGGAGGTGATCTTCCCGATGGAAAATCCCAACGGCATCGGCCTGTCGCCCGACGGGCGGCGGCTCTATGTCGCGGAAACCTATACGGCCAAGCTCTGGGCGTTCGACATCGAAGCGCCGGGGCGGATCGCGCGCGGCGGCGGGCTGGCCGGGCATGGCGGGCAGCTGCTTTACGGCGCGGGCGGCTATCGCTGGTTCGACAGCCTGGGCGTCGATGCCGAGGGCAATGTCTGCGTGGCGACGATCGGCG
This sequence comes from Sphingomonas sp. UBA1000, assembly GCA_002291855.1. Taxonomy (GTDB): domain Bacteria; phylum Pseudomonadota; class Alphaproteobacteria; order Sphingomonadales; family Sphingomonadaceae; genus Sphingomonas_B. The sequence continues at coordinate 9,179 of DBAW01000174.1, read as the reverse complement.
AGGCGGGGATTTCCGTCGTCGCGCCCGAAGGCGGGCTGGCGCGGTTCGTCGCGATGCCCGATCCGTTCACCACCAATATCTGCTGGGGCGGCGCGGACGGCCGCACCGCCTATGTCACCCTGTCGGGCACCGGGCGGCTGGTCGCCCTGCCATGGCCATGTGCCGGGCTGGTGCTGAACGGGCGGGAGTGAACGGGCGCGAAGGGCGCGCCTGCTGCAACCGGACTTGCGTTTCGTGCAATTGACGCTCGTTCGGGGCCAGCCCTAAGCGGCGCCATTCTAGGGGAGGATCTGCGAGGATGAACAAGCTTTATCCCGATGCCGCGGCGGCGCTCGACGGGCTGCTGGCCGACGGCATGACCATCTGTTCCGGCGGCTTTGGCCTGTGCGGCATCCCTGAGCGGCTGATCGACGCCATTCAGGCGGCGGGCGTGAAGAATCTGACGCTCGTGTCCAACAATGCCGGGATCGACAATGAGGGGCTGGGCAAGCTGCTGCGCAGTCGCCAGGTCGCCAAGATGATCAGCTCCTATGTCGGCGAGAACAAGGAGTTTGAGCGCCAATATCTGTCGGGCGAGCTTGAGGTCGAGTTCTGCCCGCAGGGCACGCTGGCCGAACGCTGCCGGGCCGGCGGCGCGGGCATTCCGGGCTTCTACACCAAGACCGGGGTCGGCACGCTGGTCGCCGAGGGCAAGGAGCATAAGGAGTTCGACGGCGAGACCTATATCCTTGAACGCGGCATCCGCGCCGATCTGTCGATCATCAAGGGCTGGCGCGCCGACGAGGCGGGCAATCTCCAGTTCCGCAAGACCGCGCGCAACTTCAACGCGCCGATGGCGACTGCCGGGCGCATCTGCGTCGCCGAGGTCGAGGAAGTGGTGCCGGTCGGCACCATCGATCCCGACCATGTCCATCTGCCGGGCGTTTATGTGAAGCGGATGATCGTCGGCAGCCCTTATGACAAGAAGATCGAGTTCCGCACGGTGCGCAGCAGGGAGGCCGCATAATGGCGTGGGATCGCAACCAGATGGCGGCGCGCGCCGCGCGTGAGCTGAAGGACGGCCATTACGTCAATCTCGGCATCGGCATCCCGACGCTTGTCGCCAACAACATCCCCGAAGGGATGACGGTCACGCTCCAGTCCGAAAACGGCATGCTGGGCATCGGTCCGTTTCCGTTCGACGATGAAGTCGATGCCGATCTGATCAATGCCGGCAAGCAGACGATCTCGCAGCTGCCCTCGTCCAGCTATTTCGGGTCGGACCAGAGCTTTGCGATGATCCGGGGCGGCCATATCGACCTGACCGTGCTGGGCGCGATGGAAGTGTCCGAAGGCGGCGACATCGCCAACTGGATGATCCCCGGCAAGATGGTGAAGGGCATGGGCGGCGCCATGGATCTGGTCGCCGGGGTCAAGAAGATCATCGTGGTGATGGAGCACAATGCCAAGGACGGCAGCCCCAAGTTCATTCCGGCCTGCACGCTGCCGCTGACCGGCCGCAACGTCGTCGACATGATCATCACCGATCTGGCGGTGTTCGAACGCCCCGATCATGCCAGCCCGTTCCGGCTGATCGAGACCGCCCCCGGCGTCACCGCCGACGAGGTGCGCGCACGGACCACGGCCAACTATCTGTAACGCCGTCGAACATGGCGTACGGGCGGCGGGGTTCCCGTCGCCCGGGCGCTTTTGTCGCCTGAGAGCAACAACTGGTCGCGCCACGGGGCATTACCGGGTTGTGCGAAAGGCAAATGCTTGATTCACTGCTCTATAAGCAAAAGGGGCAGAGGGTCGCGCATTGGTTAACGGCACAGCGAAGCGTGGCAGGCACCAGAACGTCGCTCCGGCGGGCGCGCGGCGCGTGCCGGTTGCGGTCGGCACTGCCGCGCTGAAGCGGGCGCGCTCCCGCCCGGCGGCCATGATCGGCGGCGCGGTCGGGCTTGCCAGTCTGGTCGCGGTGATCGCCCCCGGCCTGATCGCCGCCAGCGCCCCGGCCGAGGTGGCCGCGGTCCCGAAATATCTGGACGCCCGTGCCGGGGTGACGATGGCGGCCGCGAACGGGCGGACGCGCATCGATTATCGCCGGCTTGACGAGCGGCTGACCATCGCCGCGTCCAAGCCCGATATTGTCGGCATGGCGGTTGCCGTGATCGAAAATGGCGAGATCACGTTCCTCAAGGGCTATGGCGTCACCCAGGCGGTGGGCGGTGAACCGGTCGGCCCGCAGACGGTGTTCCGCTGGGCCTCGCTGTCCAAGGGGGTGGCCTCCACGCTGGTCGGGCTGCTCGCGGCCGAGGGGCGGCTGTCGCTCGACGAGCCGGTGGCGCGGTTTTCGACCAGCCTCAAGCTGCCCAATAATGGCGAGCAGACAGCGACCATCGCCGATATCCTGTCCCACCGGGTCGGCATTCCGCACAATGCCAGCGACAACCGGCTGGAGGCGGGGGGCGATCCGCGCGCGCTGCGCCAGTCGCTGGCGGCGATCGCTGCGTCCTGTACGCCTGGCACCTGCCACAGCTATCAGAACATCGCGTTCGACACGACGACCGAGGTGGTCGAGCGCGTGACCGGGCAAAGCTATGCCGAACAGGTCAGGCGACGGCTGTTCGCACCGCTTGGCATGCGCACGGCCAGCCTCACCCGCGCCGGGCTGATGGCGGCGCCAAGTTGGGCGCGGCCGCATGTCGGCCGCCGCACGGTCGAGGTGAACGACAATTATTACCGTGTCCCGGCAGCGGGCGGGGTCAATTCGTCGATCATGGATCTGGCGCTGTGGATGCGCGCGCAAATGGGGCTGGCGCCGCAGGTGGTGCCGCCGGCGGTGCTCGCCAATATCCATCAGGCGCGGGTCGATACCGGCCGGCGCGGCACGCTGTTTTCGCAGGTCATGGGCCGGTCGCAATATGCGCTGGGCTGGCGCGATTATGATTATTCCGGCCGCGCGCTGGTCGGCCATCAGGGCGCGGTGATGGGCTATCGCTCGACCATCCTGTTCGATCCGGCGGCGCGCTCGGGCGTGGCGGTGCTGTGGAACTCGCAGAGCGGCCGCCCGGTCGGAGTTCAGCTTGAGGTGCTGGAGATGCTCTATGGCCAGCCGACGCGCGACTGGCTGAAGATCGACCCGCCGGGCGGCGCGACGGCGGCGCAATAATATTTCTCCATCGCCGCTTTTTCAGCACTTTTCAGCAGCCTTCGCGCACGATAGGGGCGGTGCATGTCCAGCCAGCCGCGCACACTGTACCAGAAGATCTGGGACGCCCATGTCGTCGACCGCCGCGATGACGGCACCTGCCTGATCTATATCGACCGCCATCTCGTTCATGAGGTGACCAGCCCACAGGCGTTCGAGGCGCTGGCGCTGGCCGGGCGGCCGGTGCGGCGGCCGGATCTGACGCTGGCGGTGCCCGACCATAATCTGCCGACCACGCCGCGCCGCGATGCCGCCGGCCGCCCGGTGCCGATCGCCGACCCCGAAAGCGCCGCCCAGCTCGCCGCGCTCGCCCGCAACGCGCCCGCCAACGGCATCCGCTATATCGAGGCGACCGATGCCGAGCAGGGGATCGTGCATGTCGTCGGCCCCGAACAGGGCTTCACCCTGCCGGGCTGCACGCTCGTGTGTGGCGACAGCCACACCGCCGCGCATGGCGCGCTTGGCGCGCTCGCCTTCGGGATCGGGACGAGCGAGGTCGAACATGTGCTCGCCACCCAGACTTTGCTCCTCAAACAGGCGCGGGCGATGAACATCCGCATCGAGGGGCGGCTGGGCTTTGGCGTCGCGCCCAAGGATCTGATCCTCGCGATTATCGGCCGGATCGGCGCGGCGGGCGGCACCGGCCATGTCATCGAATATTCCGGCTCCACCATCCGCGCCATGTCGGTCGAGGGGCGGCTGACCATCGCCAACATGTCGATCGAGGCGGGCGCGCGCGCCGGGCTGATCGCGCCCGATGACACGAGCTTTGCCTATCTGAAGGGGCGGCCAATGGCCCCGGCGGGCGAAATGTGGGACCGGGCGGTCGCGCATTGGCGGACGCTGGTGACCGATCCGGGCGCGGTGTTCGACCGGGTGGTCGACATCGATGCCGGCGATGTCGCGCCCAGCGTCACCTGGGGCACCAGCCCGGAAGATGTCGTGCCGGTGACGGGCAGCGTGCCCGATCCCGACAGCTTTGCCGAACCCGCACGGCGGGCGGCGGCGCTCAAGTCGCTCGACTATATGGGGCTGAAACCCGGTCAGCCGATGGCCGATGTGACGGTCGAGAACATCTTTATCGGCAGCTGCACCAACAGCCGGATCGAGGATCTGCGCGCGGCCGCCGCCGTGGTTGCGGGCCGCAGGCTCGCCCCCGGCATCCGCCAGGCGCTGGTCGTGCCCGGCTCGGGCCTGGTCAAGCGCGCTGCCGAGGCCGAGGGGCTGGACCGTATTTTCATCGAGGCGGGCTTTGAATGGCGCGAACCGGGCTGTTCGGCCTGTCTGGGCATGAACCCGGACAAGGTGCCGGCGGGCGAGCGCTGCGCCTCGACGTCGAACCGCAACTTTGTCGGCCGGCAGGGTCCGGGTGCGCGCACCCACCTTGTTTCGCCGGCGATGGCGGCGGCGGCGGCGGCGACCGGGCGGCTGGCCGATGTCAGGGATTTGATGGGGGGGGAAACACAATGAAGCGCGCGATCGTCCTGCTGATTGCCGGCACTCTGGTCAGCGGCGTCGCCGCCTTTGCGATGAGCGCCCGGCCTGCCCCGGTCGCCGCATCCGCGCCGGCGGAAGGGGCGGCGCGGTGACGCCCTTTCGCGATGTGACCGGGCGGGCGATCCCGTTCGGGCGCGCCAATGTCGATACCGACATCATCATCCCCGCGCCCTGGCTGAAGACGATCAGCCGCCAGGGGCTGGGCCGCGGTGCGTTCGAAAGCGTCCGCGCCGAGCCGGGCAATGTGTTCGACGATCCCGCCTTTGCCGGCGCGCCGATCCTGATCGCTGGGGAGAATTTCGGCTGCGGATCGAGCCGCGAACATGCGGCATGGGCGCTGGCCGATCTTGGCATCCGGGCGGTGATCGCGCCCAGCTTTTCCGACATTTTTTCGGGCAATGCGTTCAAGAACGGCATCGTCACCGTCGAGCTGCCGCGCGCGGCGATCGACCGGCTGATGGAGGTGGCGCGCGACCATCCGCTGACCGTTGATCTCGACAGCCAGAGCGTGACCAGCCCGCTGCAGGACCGGTTTGCCTTCACCCTCGATCCGTTCCGCCGCGACTGTCTGCTCAACGGGCTGGACGAGGTTGGGCTGACGCTCGCCATGGCCGACCGGATCGGCACGTTCGAGGCGCGCCGCGCGGCCGAGACGCCCTGGCTGTAGCCGGCAGACCGACGCCGGGCGCCGGCCCCCCCCCAAAAAATCAGAACACGGGAAAAAAGGAGAGGAAGATGAAAGCCCTGTTGTCGCGTACCCCCGGCGGGCCGGACACGCTTGAACTGGCCGAGATCGCCGAACCGGTCGCCGGGCCGGGCGAGTTGCTGGTGCGTGTGCATTATTGCGCGATCAATTATCCCGATGTGCTGGTGATCGAGGACAAATATCAGTTCAAGCCGCCGCGGCCGTTCGCGCCGGGCAGCGAGGTGTCGGGCATTGTCGAGGCGGTGGGCGAGGGCGTGACCGGCTGGGCGGTCGGCGACCGGATGCTGGCGCTGACCGCGTCTTCGGGCGGGCTGGCCGAAAAGGTCGCGGTGCCGGCGGCGCGCGCGTTCAAGGTGCCGGACGGGCTGCCGCTGCGCGAAGCCTCGGCGCTGCTGATGACCTATGCCACCACCATCCACGGCCTCATCGATCGCGGCCATCTGGCCGAGGGACAGACGCTGCTGGTGCTGGGCGCGGCCGGCGGGGTCGGGCTGTCGGCGGTCGAGCTGGGCAAGGCGTTCGGCGCGCGGGTGATCGCCGCCGTGTCGAGCGCGGAAAAGGCCGAGGTCGCGCGCGCCGCGGGTGCCGACGACGTCCTGGTCTATGACCGCGCGCCGTTCGACAAGGACCAGTCGCGCGCGCTGGCCGAGGCGATCAAGGCCAAGGTCGGGCCTGAGGGCGCGCATGTCATCTATGATCCGGTCGGCGGCGATTATGCCGAACCGGCACTGCGCGCGATTGCGTGGGAAGGCCGCTATCTGGTCGTCGGCTTCCCCGCCGGCATCCCGAAGCTGCCGCTCAACCTGACCCTGCTCAAGAGCTGCGACGTCTGCGGCGTGTTCTGGGGCGCGTTCACGATGCGCGAGCCGGCCCGCCATCAGGAGCATGTCGCCACGCTGTTCCGCCTGTGGGCCGAAGGGCGGATCAACCCGCGCGTCACCGAAGTCTATCCGCTTGAGCGCGGCGGCGAGGCGATTGCCAAGCTTGCCGGGCGTGGTGCGATCGGCAAGCTGGTGGTCGAGGTCGCGGCCTGACGCTTTGCCCGGCGGGTGGCGAACCGTGCGGTCGTGCATTGCGCCGCGCGGTCCCACCCCCTATTTCGGCCGGGCAAGCAAGAGGGGTCTCCATGACGACGTTTGACGATCGCGAGCGCGCGTTCGAAGCCAAATTCGCCCGCGACGAGGAACTTCAGTTCCGCATCACCGCGCGCCGCAACAAGCTGCTGGCGCACTGGGCGGCGGAAAAAATGGGCCTGACGCCCGAGGAAACCGATGCCTATGCCAAGGCGGTCGTGCAGGCCGATTTCGAAGAGGCGGGTGACGAGGATGTCGTCCGCAAGCTGCTGGGCGACCTGACCGCCGCCGGGGTCGAGATCGACGAGCCGGCGGTGCGTGCGGCGCTGGCCGACCGCATGGCCGAGGCGCGCCGCCAGTTCATCGAGGCGCAGTAAGCGATGCCGATGGCCGCAGCCGAGATCGAGCGGATGATCCGGGACGCGATCCCGGATGCGACCGTCACGATCACCGATCTGGCCGGAGACGGCGACCATTATGCCGCGCATGTGGTTGCCGCCAGTTTCCGCGGCGTGTCGCGCGTCGAGCGCACGCGCCGCGTCTATCAGGCCCTTGGCGGCCGCATGGGCGGGGAGCTGCACGCGCTCCAGCTCACCACCGATATTCCTGCGGGAGAATGACGATGACGGATCAGGTGCAAGACCGGATCGGCGAACTGGTCGCCGGCAATGACGTGCTGCTGTTCATGAAGGGAACGCCGCTGTTCCCGCAATGCGGCTTTTCGAGCCGCGCCATCGCGATCCTCGACCGGCTGGGCGTTGCCTATGAAAGCGTCGATGTGCTGCAGGACATGGACATCCGCCAGGGCATCAAGGCGTTTTCGGACTGGCCGACCATCCCCCAGCTTTATGTGAAGGGCGAGTTTGTCGGCGGGTCCGACATCATGATGGAAATGTATGAAACCGGCGAACTCGCCGCGCTGATGACCGAAAAGGGCGTGGCCCGCGCCGAATAAGGCACTGATCGGCAACTCCGGGTGAGGGCGGGTCCTGTTTGGGGACCGGGAATGGACCCGCCCTCGGGGAGTGACGTCGGAATATCGTTAGTGCTGCATGCGTCGTGCCAGCGCGGCAGAAGCGCGCAAATCCGCGCGGTGTGCTGGTTAATACGCATCCCCGGCCACTTGCTGGTGTAAGAAACACCGACATTTGCCCGTTCGGGCCGGGCCTGTGCGGGGTGCTATGCCCGCCCGGCAGCGCCGGTTCACCGGCCATTCAGTTTCCCGATGACATTTGTAGTCGTAGCTGGTCGCAGGCCGGCTGCGATGGGGAGTGTCGGGGATGGTCGAGCGCATCAGCGAGGCGGAGCATCAGGTGATGGAGGTCCTGTGGGACCATCCCGGCCCGATGACCGCGCAGGACGTGACCGAGGTTGCCGGCCCCGCCCGGGGCTGGAGCGCGGCGACGGTCAAGACGCTGCTGTCGCGCCTCGTTGGCAAAGGCGCGGTCACCCATGAGGCGCAGGGCCGCCGCTTCCTCTATCGCCCGGCGATTGCGCGCGCCGATTATGTTGCCGGGGAATCGCAGCGGCTGGTCGACCGGCTGTTCGGCGGGCGGATTACGCCGCTTGTCGCCCATCTGGCGGAGCGTCAGGCGCTCAGCCCCGCCGATCTGGCCGAGATCGAAGCGCTGATCCGGGAGCTCAAGGCATGACCGGCTGGCTGGTCGAGACGCTCGCCGCGAGCGCGGTGCTGATGCTGGGCGTGCTTGCGCTGCGCGGGCCGGTCGCCGCGCGCTTCGGCCCGCAAATCGCCTATGCGCTGTGGCTGCTGCCCGCGCTCCGGCTGGTGCTGCCGCCATTGCCCGAGGGGATGACGCTGTTGCCGGCGCTTGCCCCCGCGCCGCTGTCGGCAGCGTTGCCGGGGGCGTTGCCGGTGGAACTGGTGTTTATCGGCCTGCCCGAGGCGGCTCCGGCGGCGGGCGCTGGTCCCGATATGGCCCTGATCGCGCTCGCCATCTGGGCGCTGGGCGCGCTGCTGTTTCTCAGCCTGCATCTGTGGCGTTACCGGTCGTTCCTGGCGGCCATGCGCCGGATGGGCGTCGAGCTGCCCCGGTTCGACCGCGACGGGGTGGAGGTCTGGGCAAGCGCTGCCGCGCCCGGCCCGTTTGCCGCCGGGGTCTTTGCCAAATCCATCGTGCTGCCGATCGACTGGCGGCAGCGCTTCACGCCTGCCGAATTGCATCTCGCGCTGGCGCATGAGGCCGCCCATCACCGCCGCCACGACATGTCGGCCAATCTGGCCGCGCTTGCCGTGCTGGCGCTGCATTGGTGGAACCCGATTGCCCATTATGCCTATCGGGCCTTCCGGCTCGATCAGGAACTGGCCTGCGACGCCGCCGTGCTGGCCGGTGCCGGGCCGGACATGCGCGTCGCTTATGGCCGCGCGATGCTGAAATCCGCCTGTGGCCGGTTGCCGGCCGCGGCCTGCGGTCTTGGGGCCGGGGATGACCTCAAGAGGAGACTGAAGATGATGGCGACCTATCGCTCCGATGCGCGCCGGGCGCGGATCGGCACCCTTGTCGCGGCGCTGGCCGTGGGGACCGGGCTCGCGCTCACCGCCTCGGGCGGGCTGGCGGCAGAGACGGGCCGCAATGTCGAACGCCGGGTGCAGACCGCGCTGCTGATCCAGCCGGCACCGCCAGCCCCGCCTGCGCCGCCCGCCGTCGCGGCCGCCCCGGTAGCACCGCGCTGGAGCGCGGATCAGGCCCAGCCG
>DBAW01000264.1 GCA_002291855.1 Sphingomonas sp. UBA1000 | reverse complement strand
AGCGGGGCTGGCACAAAGCGGCACAGCTGCGCGCGCGGTTTTTGCGCCGCTTGCATCGGATCGGCCGGCTGCCGCCCGGCACGCACAGGCGTCAGCGCCCGCGCGCCACCGCTTCCTCGATGGCACTGAACGCCGACTGGCCGCGCGGCGCATCGTCGGGAACGGCGGTGATGAAATAGACGATGCCCGTCCCCACCGCCGGATCGAGCCACAGGCCCGAGCGCAGGCCATAGGCCTCGCCGGCATGGCCGAAGCGTGGCCTGCCGTCGCCGAACAGCGCGTCGGCACAGCCGGGCAGGCCGCTTTCCAGCCAGTGGACCGCCAGGCCATAGCGGCAGAACAGCCCGGCGCTGCCGCCATGTTCGTCGCCGCCATCGCCGGGATCGGGCGGGTGCGTCCAGACCGGGGCGGTCAGGGTGGCGATCGATCCGGGCGACAGAAAGCCTTCGCCGCCGCGCAGCAGCATCTGCCCGATCCGTGCCAGCCCGGCGGCGGAGATGCGCGCGCCGCCCTGCGGGCTGAACAGCGCGCCATTGCTGCCCGGCCGATAATGCTCAAGCGCACAGGGCGTGCCCGGATCGCGCCGCACCGGGCAGTCGGGCCGCCGCCCGCCCAGCTGGTCGGCCCGGCCCCGGCCATCGGCCCCGATCAGCGGCACGGCGCGCGCCACCGCCTCGTCCGGGCAGGTCGTCCAGTTGAAACAGGCCGTGATCCCGAGCGGCGCGAACACCAGCCGCGCCATCAGCCGGTCGAACCGCTCGCCGGTCGCCGCCTCCATCACCCCGGCGATCACCGGAAAGTTGAGGTTGGCATAGGCGAACCAGTCGCCCGGGCCATGGTCCGGGTTCCAGGCCGCCGGATCGGCAAGCGCGTCCTGAAGGCGGTGGCCGAGCGGCAGCGCATAATCGATCCCGTCCACCAGCCCGGCGCGGTGCGACAGCAACAGCCTGAGCGTCACCGGCCGGTCGGGAAAGCGCGGGTGCCGGACCGCAAAGCCCAAGCGCGTCGAGACATCGGCATCAAGGTCGAGCCGACCCTGTTCGACGAGCCGCATGACGCCAAGCGCGGTCAGCAGCTTGGAGATGGAGGCGATGCGCACTGGATCGTCGATCGTCGCCCCGGCCTGATGCGCGGCCCCCAGCCGGTCGCGGTCGAACGCCAGGCTGACGGTGATGCGCCCGGCGGGCGCGGCCTCGGGCTGCGCGATTGCCCGGGCCGGCAGCAGCAGCGCGCTCAGGACGATGAGGGCGGCGATGAACGGGCGGGGCGGTCGCGGCATCTGCTCAGGCTGGCCGGTCGCTGCCGTCCATGCAAGGATTGCCCGCCCCCATCTGATGCGGGCGCGTGAAAAGGCGGGAGGAGAGTGCGGGGGAGATGGCGGTGCCCGTTCGGCTGATCTTCGTCTACAATGCCCGCGCCGGGCTGGCGGCAGGCGCGCTCGACAGCCTGCACAAGCTGTTCAGCCCCGCCACCTATCCGTGCAGCCTGTGCGCGGTCACCCATGGGCTGGTGCGCGCCGATCCGCGCTGGCGGGCGTGGCTGCGCACCGCGCGTTACGAGGCGGTGTTTCACCACCGCCCCGATTTCCGCGCCGCCTATCCGGCCTTTGCCGATCTGCCGCTGCCCGCCGTGCTCGTGGATCGTGGCGACGGGCCGGCGGTGCTGCTGTCCGCCGCCGATCTGGCCGCGATCACCACGCCCGAGGCGCTGATCGCGGCCATTGATCGGCAGGCGGGCTGACAGCTCAGCGCGGCTGGAGCAGGTCGAGCGCGGCGATGGTCATCGCCTCCGCGCCCAGCCGCACCGAGGGTTCCGGGTCGATGCGGAATAGCGGCGAATGGTGCGACGGCACCGGCGCGCCGCCCCTGGCCTCGGCCGCGATCGCCGCCGGGGGGGTGCCGCCGACCGCGAAATAATAGCCTTTCACCCCATGCTTCGCCTCGACCAGATAGGCGAAATCCTCCGCCCCCATGCCGGTCTGTTCAAACGGCACCACCGCCGCATCGCCAAGCGCGGTGCGGAACCGGGCGTTGAGCCGGCGGGCGAGCGCGGCATCGTTGATCGTTGTCGGCGTGCCTTCGATCACCTTGACCTCGGGCAGCTTGTCTTCGGGCAGGCCGTTGGCGCGGCCAATCCCTTCGGCGACGCGGCGGATGCCCGCGATCAGCTGGGCGCGGGTTTCCTCGTCATTGGCGCGCACGGTGATCTGCAGATCGGCCCGGTCGGAGATGATGTTGTGCTTGAGCCCGGCATGAAACGCGCCGACCGTGATCACGCCGGGGCGCAGCGGCGGCCGGTCGCGGCTGATCACGCCCTGCAGCGCGGTCACGATCTGCGCGCCGATATAGACCGGATCCTTGCCCTGATGCGGGCTTGCGCCATGCGCGCCGACGCCGTGCACGGTCACGTTGACGCTGTCGGACGAGGAATATTGGATGCCCTCGGCCGCGCTCACCGTCCCGGTCGGCAGCTGTGCGGCGACATGGAAGGCCAGTGCATAATCGGGCTTGGGGAAGCGGGTGTAGAGCCCGTCGTCGATCATCGCCTTCGCGCCGCCGACACGCTCTTCGGCCGGCTGGACGATGAAGATCGCCGTGCCGCGCCATTCGCCGCGCCGGGCGGCGAGCTGGCGCGCGGTGCCGACCATCGCGGTGATGTGCACATCATGCCCGCAGGCATGCATCACCGGGGCCTCGACGCCGTCCACGCCCACCTGCCGCGCCTTGCTGGCATTGGGCAGGCCCGATTTTTCCTCGACCGGCAGCCCGTCCATGTCGGCGCGCAGCAGCACGACCGGCCCGTCGCCATTTTTGAGCACGCCGACCACGCCGGTGCCGCCGACCTTTTCGGTGACCGTCATTCCCGGCACGGCGCGCAGTTCCTTCGCCATGCGCGCGGCGGTGTTGACTTCGCGGAACGACAATTCGGGATTGCGGTGGAACCAGTCCCACAGCGCGCCGAGCGAGGCATCATAATCGGCCTTCACCGCCGCGCGGATCGCGCCCGGCCCAGAGGCGTTTTGGTTGGCGTTCTGGGCGGCGGCGGGGCTGGCGGGCAGCAGGGCGATGGCGGCGGCCGCCAGCAACAGGTCACGCATGGTCATTTCTCTCCCTTATTTCCCTTGGCTATTTCCCTGGGCGGGCGCGGCGGCGCCCTTGCATTCGCCGATCCGCGTGCCGACCGCCTCGGTCGCCAGCGTCATCACCTCGGTCTTGCCATTGGCCTCCGACCGCGCCTCGACCGCCGTTTTCACCTGATAGGCTTCGGGGGAATAGCGGCCGTTGATCCGCGTCACGACGCCGCCGCCGCGCGGGTCGGCGCAGCGCAGCACCGCGTCGATCCGGCCATTGCCGAGCGCGAACCGGTCATAGCTGCAATTGTTGCCCGACTTGCCGGTGAACAGCTCGCCCGACGGCTTGGCCGCCTCTTCGGGCGTCACGCAATATTCGACCTTCACCGTCTGCTGCATCGCCGTCTTCACCTGCGCGGCGACCTGTTCGGGCACGCCTTCCAGTTTCACGTCGCTGACGGTGGAGCTGATCTGCCAGCGGCCGGGCGCGATGCGCGCTTCCTCGGCCAGCCCGGATTCAGCCATCTGGTTGCTGACCTCGGCAAAGCTCGCATTTTCGGCCTTCACTTGCGGCTCGCTGCTGCACGCGGCCAGCGCCAGCGGGGCCAGCGCGAGGCAGAGCAGGGCTGGCGTTGATCCTTTCATCGGTATTTCTCCCCCTTGCCCGCGCCCGGCGTTGCGGCGCGTGGCGGGGGCGACCATATCGGCTTGCGATGGCGATTCAAATCCGCACCACGCTCGACGAGCCGGAGACCGGTCAGGCGTTCGTCCCGCACCGCCCGGCGCGGCCCGAAAAGTCCGAGGGCGGCCGCCCGTTCCGGCTGGTGTCGGACTATGCCCCGGCCGGCGACCAGCCCCAGGCGATTGCCGAGCTGGTGGCGGCGGCCGAGGCGCGGGAGCGCGATCAGGTGCTGCTGGGCGTCACCGGATCGGGCAAGACCTTCACCATGGCCAAGGTGATCGAGCAGTTGCAGCGCCCCGCGCTCGTGCTCGCGCCCAACAAGATCCTCGCCGCCCAGCTTTACGGCGAGTTCAAGTCGTTCTTTCCCGAAAACGCCGTCGAATATTTCGTCAGCTATTACGATTATTACCAGCCCGAGGCCTATGTGCCGCGGACCGACACCTATATCGAGAAGGAAAGCTCGATCAACGAAGCGATCGACCGGATGCGCCATTCGGCCACCCGCTCGCTGCTCGAGCGCGACGATGTGCTGATCGTCGCCTCGGTGTCGTGTCTCTACGGCATCGGCTCGGTCGAGACCTATTCGGCGATGACCTTCGCGCTGCGCAAGGGGCAGGGGGCCGATCAGGCCGAGATCGTGCGCAAGCTCGTCGCGCTCCAGTATAAGCGCAACGACGCCGCCTTTGCGCGCGGCGCGTTCCGCGTGCGCGGCGACACGATCGAGCTGTTCCCCTCGCATTATGAGGACACCGCCTGGCGCATCACCTTTTTCGGCGACGAGATCGAGGAGATTGTCGAGTTCGATCCGCTGACCGGCAAGAAGGTCGCGACGCTCGATTATGTGAAGATCTACGCCAACTCGCACTATGTCACCCCCGGCCCGACGCTCAAACAGGCGACCGAGGCGATCCGCCACGAACTGGCCGAGCGGCTGAAGGAGCTGGTCGCCGAGGGCAAGCTGCTCGAGGCGCAGCGGCTGGAGCAGCGCACCAATTTCGATCTGGAGATGATCGCCGCCACCGGGTCGTGCGCGGGGATCGAGAATTACAGCCGCTTCCTGACCGGGCGGCTGCCCGGCGAGCCGCCGCCGACGCTGTTCGAATATCTGCCCGAAAATGCGCTGCTGTTCGTCGATGAAAGCCATGTCACCATCGGCCAGATCAACGGGATGAGCCGGGGCGACCATCGCCGCAAGCTGACACTGGCCGAATATGGCTTTCGCCTGCCCTCGGCGATCGACAACCGCCCGCTGCGCTTCAACGAATGGGAGGCGATGCGCCCCCAGACCGTCTATGTCTCGGCCACGCCCGGCGGCTGGGAGATGGAACAGACCGGCGGCGCGTTCGTCGAACAGGTGATCCGCCCGACCGGGCTGATCGATCCGCCGGTCGAGATCCGGCCGGTCGAGGATCAGGTCGACGATCTGGTCAATGAATGCCGGATCGTCGCGCAGCACGGCTTTCGCGCGCTGGTGACGACGCTCACCAAGCGCATGGCCGAGGATCTGACCGAATATCTGCACGAAGCCGGGCTGAAGGTCCGCTACATGCATTCCGATGTCGAGACGCTGGAGCGCATCGAGCTGATCCGTGACCTGCGGCTCGGCGTCTATGACGTGCTGGTCGGCATCAACCTGCTGCGCGAGGGGCTGGACATCCCCGAATGCGGGCTGGTTGCGATCCTCGACGCCGACAAGGAAGGGTTTCTGCGCTCCGAAACCTCGCTGATCCAGACCATCGGCCG
>DBAW01000177.1 GCA_002291855.1 Sphingomonas sp. UBA1000 | reverse complement strand
CGGGCGCGGTGAGCTTCCGGCGCGAAAAATTCATCGAATATGGCGGTCCCGATGGCGGCGACGGCGGCAAGGGCGGCGACATCGTGTTCGAAGCCATTGCCGGGCTCAATACGCTCATCGATTTCCGCTACACCCAGCATTTCCGGGCGCAGCGCGGCAATGGCGGCTCGGGCTCCAACCGCACCGGCGCGGGCGGCGACGATCTGGTGATCAGGGTGCCGGTCGGCACCCAGGTGCTGAGCGACGACAAGGAACATGTCCTTGCCGATTTCACCGCCCCCGGCCAGCGCCTCGTGCTGCTGCGCGGCGGCGATGGCGGCAAGGGCAATGCCGCGTTCAAAAGCTCCACCAACCGCGCGCCGCGCCAGCATGGCAAGGGCTTTCCCGGCGAGGAAATGTGGGTGTGGCTGCGGCTCAAGCTGCTCGCCGATGTCGGGCTGGTCGGCATGCCCAATGCCGGCAAATCGACCTTCATCAACCTCGTCACCAACGCCAAGGCCAAGGTCGGCGATTATGCCTTCACCACGCTGCGCCCGCAGCTGGGCGTGGTCAGCCACAAGGGGCGCGAGTTCGTGCTCGCCGACATTCCCGGGCTGGTCGAGGGCATGGGCGAAGGGGCCGGGATCGGCGACCGCTTCCTCGGCCATATCGAGCGCTGCCGGGTGCTGCTGCATCTGGTCGACGCGCATGGCGAGGATCCGGTCGAGGCGTGGGAAACGGTGCGGACCGAGCTGGCGCGCTATGGCGCGGGGCTGGAGGACAAGCCCGAGGTGATCGCGCTCAACAAATGCGATCTGCTCGACGAGGAACTGACCACCGCCATCGGTGACGAGCTGCGCGCGGCGAGCAATGCGCTTGTCCTGCCGCTGTCGGGCGCGACCGGCCAGGGGCTGGAAGCGGTGCTCGACCGGCTGGTCGAGGCGCTGGGGCCGCTCCCCGAAACCGGCGCGGCATCGGCCAGTGGCGCGGCCGATCCTGCCACGGACGGTTCTGCGGCGGACGGGGACCGCCCCTGGTCGCCACTCTGACCCCGGCCCGGTCATGGCCGCCCCCGCCTCCCACCGGCTAATCGTCAAGGTCGGCTCGTCGCTGCTGGTCGCGCCCGACGGCGCGCTGCGGCGCGACTGGCTGGCGACATTGGTCGCGGACATCGCCGCCGAACGCGCAGAAGGGCGTGAGGTGGTGGTCGTGTCATCGGGCGCGATCGCGCTCGGTGCGCGGCGGCTGGGCCTGCCCAAGGGCGGCCGGGCGAGCCTTGAGGATGCGCAGGCGGCGGCCGCGACGGGCCAGGTGCTGCTGTCCGCGCTGTGGGCGGAGCTGCTCGGGCTGCACGGCATCACCGCCGCGCAGATGCTGGTCACGCTCGACGATCTGGAGGATCGCAGGCGCTATCTGAACGCCAGTGCAACGCTCGGCCGGCTGCTCGCGCTCGGCGTCGTGCCGGTGATCAACGAGAATGACAGCGTGGCCACCGCCGAGATTCGCTTCGGCGACAATGACCGGCTGGCGGCGCGGATCGGCCAGGCGGCACAGGCCGGGCTGGTGCTGCTGCTGTCCGATGTCGACGGGCTGTATGACCGGCCGCCCGCCACCCCCGGCGCGATTTTGGTCGCGCGGGTGGCGCGGGTCGATGACGATGTGCTGGCGATGGCCGGCAGCGACAGCGGATCGGGCATGGGCAGCGGCGGGATGCGCGCCAAGCTGGCGGCCGCGCGCATCGCCGCCGCCGCGGGCATCCCCCTCGCCATCGCCTCGGGCCAGCGCGACCATCCGCTCGCGCACTGGCGGCGGACCGGGCTTGGCACGCTGTTCGAGGCCGAAAGCGGCGCCGGCGCGCGCAAGGCATGGCTGGCCGGGCGCTTGACGGTTGCCGGGCGGATCACCATCGATGCCGGCGCTGCGGCGGCGCTTCGGGCCGGCGGCAGCCTGCTCGCGCCCGGCGCGGTGGCGGCCGAAGGTGCGTTCCGGCGCGGCGATGTGGTCGACATCGTGCATGACGGGCGCGCGATTGCGCGCGGCCTCAGCGAATATGATGCGGCCGATGCGCTGCGCATCCTCGGGCTGCGGTCGGACGAGCAGGCTGGACGGCTGGGCCATGCCCCGCGCGCGGCGCTTGTCCACCGCGACCATCTGGTGCTGATCGTCTGAACCCATGACCAAGACCCCGCTTCCCACCCTCGCCATCACCGGCGGGACCGGCTTTGTCGGCGCAACGCTCGTCCGCCATGCGGTGATGCGCGGCCATGTCGTGCGTGCGCTCACCCGCCGCCCTCAGGCCAGCCATGGCCGCATCCGCTGGATCGACGGCGCGCTCGACCAGCCCGACAGCCTCGCCCGGCTGGTCGAGGGGGCCGATGCCGTCATCCATGTCGCCGGGGCGATCAACGCACCGTCGCGCGACGCCTTTGCCGAGGCCAATGTCGCCGGCACGCTCAACATGGTCGAGGCCGCGCGCGCCGCCGGGGTGCGCCGCTTCATCCATGTCAGCTCGCTTGCCGCGCGCGCGCCCGATCTGTCGGACTATGGCTGGTCCAAGGCGCGGTCCGAACAGGTGGTCGGTGCATCGGGGCTGGACTGGACGGTGGTGCGCCCGCCCGCCATCTATGGCCCCGGCGACCGCGAAACGCTCGAGCTGTTCCGCTGGGCGCGGCGCGGGCTGGTGCTGCTGCCGCCCGCCGGGCGGATTTCGGTGATCGAGGTCAGCGATCTCAGCCGGCTGCTGCTGACGCTCGTCGGCGCGGACGACAGCCTCGCCCAGATTTACGAGCCCGATGATGGCCGCGAACCGGGCTGGAGCCACCGCGAATTTGCCGAGGCGATCGGCGTCGCGGTCGGGCGGCGGCGGGTGCGCACGCTCGGCCTGCCGCGCCCGATCCTCGCGGCCGGGGCGCGGATCGACCGGCTGGTGCGCGGACGCAAGGCCAAGCTCACCCCCGACCGGGTCGGCTATTTCTGCCATCCCGACTGGGTGGCCGCCGCCGACCGCCGCCCCCCGGCCGAACTGTGGCGGCCGCACATCGTCACCCATGCCGGGCTGAAGGCGACTGCCATCGCCTATCGCGCATCGGGCTGGCTGTAGCGCCGCCGCGCCGCATCGCTGCCACCCTTCAGCCGCAATCGCTTGGCAAGCGGCGACCAAACACCCTAGGAACGCATCATGTCCGACCGTCAGCAGATCCTCGACACCGTCACCCGCCTGATCGAGCCGTTCAACAAAAAGGGCATCGCCCTGGCCGAAGGCATCACCTTCGCCGGCGACCTTGAATGGGACAGCCTGACGGTGATGGATTTCGTCGCCGCGATCGAGGACGAGTTCGACATCATCATCACGATGAACATGCAGGCGGAAATCGAAACCCTCGGCCAGCTGGTCGATGCGGTCGCCAAGCTGAAGGATGGCGGCAATGGCTGAGGCCGATGCGATGATCGCCGGGGCGCAGGCCCCCGCGCGCGACCTGATGTCGAAATTCGACGGCCTGATCGCCGAGCGCAAGGCGCTGCTCGATTCGGGCGTCACCGATCCGTTCGCCATCGTGATGGACGAGGTCCGCTCGCCCACCCAGGCGGTGATCAAGGGGCGCGAGACGATCCTGCTCGGCACCTATAACTATATGGGCATGACGTTCGATCCCGACGTCATCGCCGCCGGTAAGGCGGCGCTCGATCAGTTCGGATCGGGGACCAATGGCAGCCGGATGCTGAACGGCACGTTCCGCGACCATATGGCCGCCGAACAGGCGCTGCGCGATTTCTACGGCATGACCGGCGCGATCGTGTTCTCGACCGGCTATCAGGCCAATCTCGGCATCATCTCGACGCTCGCCGGCAAGGGCGATTACATCATCCTCGATGCCGACAGCCATGCGTCGATCTATGACGGCTGTTCGATGGGCAATGCGGAAATCGTCCGCTTCCGCCACAACTCGGTCGAGGATCTGGACAAACGGCTTGGCCGCCTGCCGGCCGAGCCGGGCAAGCTCGTCGTCCTTGAAGGCGTCTATTCGATGCTCGGCGACATCGCGCCGCTCAAGGAAATGGTCGCCGTCGCCAAGAAGCATGGCGCGATGGTGCTGGTCGACGAAGCGCATTCGATGGGCTTTTTCGGCGCGCATGGCCGCGGCGTCTATGAAGACCAGGGGCTGGACGCCGATGTCGACTTCATCGTCGGCACATTTTCCAAGTCGGTCGGCACGGTCGGCGGCTTCTGCGTGTCCAACCATCCGAAGTTCGAGGCGGTGCGGCTGGCCTGCCGCCCCTATATCTTCACCGCCTCGCTGCCCCCCTCGGTGGTGGCGACGGCGGCGGCCTCGATCACCAAGCTGATGCACGCGCACGACAAGCGGCAGCGGCTGTGGGACAATGCCCGGCACCTGCATGGCGGGCTGAAGGCGCTGGGGTTCAAGCTTGGCACCGAAACGCCCGAATCCGCGATCATCGCCGTCATTCTGCCCAGCCAGGAAGAAGCGGTCGGCATGTGGCAGGCGCTGCTCGAACAGGGCGTCTATGTGAACATGGCGCGGCCGCCGGCGACCCCGGCGGGCATGTTCCTGCTGCGCTGCTCGCTGTGCGCCGAGCATAGCCGCGAACAGCTGGACCGGGTGCTCGGCATGTTCGCCGCCGCCGGCCGCGCGGTGGGTGCGATCGCCTGACGCGCCGAACCGGCTGGACTTGTCGGCGCATCCGCGCTTTGCTGCGCGGGCGTGGCCATGGCTGATCCCCCGCTGCCGCAGGACGGCGACCGCGACCCGACCGGCCTGCGCCGCGGGCTGGTGGCGGGATTTGCGCTCGTCGCCGCGCTCGCCCTGATCGTGCTGATCGGCATGGTGTCCGCCTCCAATGCCGAACGCGACGCCGCGCTCAAGGCCCAGCGCCACAGTTTCGAGGTGATGAACCTCGCCCGCACGCTGGAAGCGACGATGACCCGGTCCGAAGCGGCGCTTGGCCGCTATGTGGTCAGCGGCGACGCGCAGACCGGGCGCTATTATTTCGACCAGTGGCGAAGGGCGGGGACGCTGTTGACCCGGCTGCGGCGCATCGTGGGCGACAATCCGGCGCAGCTGCGGCTGGTCGACCGGTTGCAGACGATCTACGCGCTGCGCGGCGAGCAGCTGGCCGAGGTCGCGCTGCGCACCAATTACAATCAGGGCTGGAACGCGCTCGGCCGCTATTTCCAGGCCGGCCAGTCGAAAAGCGTCACCGAACTCGCCGACACGATGGAGGCGATCATCACCGCCGAGCGCGACCTGCTGATCAAGCGCAGCGGCGCGGCCGCGCGCTCGGTCGAACGGTCGAACCGGCTGGCGCGCATCCTGTCGCTGTTCGGCGCGGTGGTGGTGATGGGGGCGATCATCCTCGCCTATGCCGCGATCCAGGAAATGACGCAGCGTCGCCTTGCGCGGCGCGAGGCGGAGGACGAAGCCCGGCGGGCCGACGAGCTGGAAGCGGCGGTCGCCGCGCGCACCGCCGAGCTGCGCGACGCCAATGCCGCGCTGCGCGCCGAGGCGGCCGAGCGCGAGGCGGCCGAGGCGCAGCTGCGTCAGGTGCAGAAAATGGACGCGGTCGGCCAGCTGACCGGCGGCATCGCGCATGATTTCAACAATATGCTCGCCGTGGTGCTGGGCGGGCTGGAGCTGGCGCGCCGCCGCGCCGCCGACCGGCCACAGGATGCGCTGCGCCATATCGACAATGCGATGGACGGGGCACGCCGCGCCGCCGCGCTCACCCGCCGGCTGCTCGCCTTTGCGCGCGCCGAACCGCTGCTGCCCGAGGCGATCTCCGCCGATGCGCTGATCGCCGGCATGACCGAACTGCTCGACCGCACGCTTGGCGAACGCATCCGCGTCGAGACCGGCTTTGACGGCGGCGACTGGCTGGTCTGGGTCGACCGGCAGCAGCTGGAAAATGCGCTGCTCAACCTTGCGGTCAATGCGCGCGACGCGATGGACGGCGAAGGCACGGTCACCATCGCCACGGCACAGCGCCGCCTTCAGGCGGGCGAGGCCGGGACGCTGCCCGCCGGGGACCATGTCGCGATCACCGTGTCGGACACCGGCTGCGGGATGGACGCTGCGGTGCTGGAGCGGGTGTTCGAGCCGTTCTTCACCACCAAGCCGGTCGGCAAGGGCACCGGGCTTGGCCTCAGCCAGGTGTTCGGCTTTGTCGGCCAGTCGGGCGGCGAGGTGCTGATCGACTCCGCCCCCGGCCGGGGCACCACCGTCACGCTGTTGCTGCCGCGCCACCATGCCGCCGCCATTGCCGCACCCGCCGCCGCCGAGCCGGAGCGGGCGGCAACTGACGCGCCGACACCGCCCGCCCGCATCCTTGTGGTCGAGGATGATCCGCGCGTGCTCGCCGCGACCACCGAGGCGCTGACCGAACTCGGCCATGATCCGGTTCCCTGCCCCGACCCCGAACGGGCCGAGGCGCTGATGGCCGATCATCCCGATATCCGGCTGGTGATCAGCGATGTCGTGATGCCGCGCCTGACCGGGCCGGAACTGATCGCGCGGCTGCACCCGCGCCACCCTGAGGTCGCGGTGCTGTTCGTCACCGGCTATGCCGGCGATGCCGGCGGCAATGATGCCTTTGCCGGGCATGAGGTGCTGCGCAAACCCTTCACCATCGGCGCGCTCGAACGCGCGGTCGGCCGGGCGCTGGCGCGCGGCGGACCGGGACGGGCGGGCCGGACCGCGGCGGCCCTTGGCTCTGTCGGGTGACGCAGGTGGCGCGCGAGGCGGACTAACCCGGCTTGAAAATGCTTTAGCGCACCGCCCCCGCGCGCAGCAGGCGGGGCAGCAGCACCAAAGCGGCGAGCAGCGGCCAGCGCCTGTGCCATGGCCGGATCTCGATCCCCGCCCCGGCATGGCGGTTGATCTTCCACGCCAGATAATCGATCCCGCCGGCAAAGGTCAGGCTGGCCTTGGCGAGCCGCAACAGCGTCAGCGCCTTGCCGCGCCGCCTCAGCCCGGCCCAGCGGCGGTCGGAATGGGCATCGGGCAGATGGCCGAGCAAAGCGGCCAGCCGCAGATAGCGCGCCGGATCCCAGTCGACGATCGATCCCGGCCGGTCGCCGCGCTCGGCGCGCAGCTCGGCATCATAGGTCAGGGTGAAGCCGGCGCGCCACCGCTCCAGCGGATCGGGATGCGGCGGGGCGAGCGTCCACATCGTCGCCGCGGCCTGCGCCACCGCGCCGGTCACCGCCGCGCGCGCGCCATCGTCACTGGCCCAGACGAGGCGGACCGGCTGGGCAAAGCGCGCCCAGACCGACACGCTCGCCGCGCCCGGCCCGGTCTGGCCATCGAGATCGGCGAGCGACAGCACCGCATATTTGGCCGCAAGCCCGTCTTCGGCGAACGGGAACACATTGGGCGGCACCAGCCGGTTGGCCGCCGCCAGCCAGCGCGCCGGATAGGCGGTGCGATAATCGCGCACGATCAGGTAGAAATCGAGCATCTGGCCCTCAAGCGTCCCCGAACGGAGGCAGGAGCCGTAAAAAATCATCGCCACCGCGCCCGGATGGCGGGCGGCGATCCGGGCGGCGAGCGCGGCGATGCGCGGATCGACCGGCATGTCCAGCTCCGCCGCGATCAGCGCGTGAAGCGGCGGCGCACCGGCATCGGCGGGACGGGACAGCATCAGCGCGCGCCCGCTCAGGCGGCGAGCTTCAGGAACGGCACCGGCGGCGTCGTGCGCAGCACGATCGGATGGTCGCGGTCGGCAAGGAACAGCTCGCCATCGAGGATGACGTTCGAGCGTTCGCCCTCGATCCGGATCACATCGCCCTGTTCCATATGCACGCCCGCGACGCGCTGCCGACCGAACCGGCCCAGCAAAGTCTCGCGGATCATGCGCAGCAGCGCCCAGGGGCTCTGGTCGACGGCCATCAGCTTCATCCGGCCCTGCCCCGGCTGGGTGCGCCCGCCGAGCAGCAGCTTTTCAAGCGTGGTCACGATCAACAGGCTGAACCGGCCCGACAGCTGGCCGTCGCGGACCAAAGAGATGCGCACCGGCGCGGGCCGCGGCGGCAGGAACGCCGCGCGGATGCCCGACAGCGACGCGAACAGCACCGCCAGCGCGGTCAGGAAATGGCACAGGCCATTGGGCAGGCCGAGCGGATAGAGCTTGTGCCGGCAATAGAGGATCGAATCCGCCAGCCCCGCCCCGCCCAGGAACATGCCGAGCACCGGGCGCGTCTCATTGGCGCCGCTGGTCAGCGCGATCAGTTCGCGCTGGACAATGTGCGGCGCAAGATCGGCCTTGGCCAGTTCGACCACCCGTTCGAGCGCGTGCAGCGGATCGCCCTGCGCGCCCAGATCGAGCGCGATCAGGTTGGTCTTGCCATTGGGCAGCACCGCGACCGGCGGCGGCGTGTCGCCGAAATGCCGCCCGCCATGCAGCTCGGTCAGCGCCGCCTGCACGGTGCCGTCGCCGCCATTGATGACCAGCACCTTGGGCCGGATGCGCGCGATCGTGCACATCGCCGCCGCAATCTGGCTGACATGCTCGACCTCGTAATGAAAGACATCGGGATGGGTCGCGCAATAATCGCGCACGCGCGGCAGCAGCGCGCGATTGCCCGTCGAGCGCGGGTTGGAGAGGAGCGCGACCCGGCTCATCCCGCCGCCACCGGGCCGATGGCAAGGCCGCGCCGATATTGCAGCCGCACGTCGATCGGGCTGACGCCGGGGCCGGCGCGCACCACCACGTCGCGAAACTCGGGCTTCAGCCGCAGCAGCGACAGGCCGGGATTGCGCGAAAATCCGCCGCCATCGCTCCAGCCCGACTTGCCATTGCCGTCGACATCATGGCGCACCGCGACCGCATAGCTGCCCGCAGCCGGCAGCGCGATGCAGACATCCATCCGGCCATGCTCGGTCACCGGCAGGTCGATGCGGCGCAGCTTGCGCCCCTTGGCCAGGAAATCGGCCGGATTGTCGCCATAGATCTGGACGCGCAAAATGCCGGTGCGCGTCTTGAACCCGTCGACACGGACCAGAAACGCCGTGTCGCCGCGCGTGCACGCCGCGGCATCGCCCCCCAGGACCCCGGCCATGGCGGGCGCGGGCGTGCTGGCGAGAAACGCCGCCATCCCCAGTCCGACCGCCAGAATTTTTGCCATGACCGTCCTGCACATGCTCGCTATAGGCAGGCGCGCGCCGGGCGCATTCCCCGCCATGTCAGAGCGCAAAGATGGGCAGGGTTTGCGGCCAAAACATGGTCATGGCACGACTGAAATTCGGAAACAGCGGGTGATCTTGCCAATATGCTGTCGTCGCTCGACCGCTATATCGCCCGGCTGATCGCCCTGCCGCTGATCAGCACGCTGGTCATCGCCGCGATGCTGCTCGTGCTCGACAAGATGCTGAGGCTGTTCGACTTTGTCGCCGAACAGGGCGGCCCGGTCAGCGTGGTGTGGCGGATGCTCGCCAATCTGCTGCCCGAATATCTGTCGCTCGGCATCCCGATCGGGCTGATGCTCGGCATCCTGCTGGCGTTCCGCAAGCTTGCGACCTCGTCCGAACTCGATGCGCTGCGCGCGCTCGGCCTCAGCTATGGCCGGCTGCTGCGCGTGCCCTATCTCTATGCGCTGGCGCTCGCCGCGCTCAACCTGGCGATCGTCGGCTTCATCCAGCCCTATGCGCGCTATGCCTATGAAGGGTTGCAGTTCGAACTGCGCTCGGGCGCGCTCGGTGCGTCGATCAAGGTCGGGGAGTTTGCCCGGCTGGGCAAGGACATCACCGTGCGGATCGAGCAGAGCGCGCAGCAGGGGCGCGAGCTGTCGGGCATTTTCGTGCGCGCCGACAGCAAGCGCGGGCGCAGCATCGCGGTGACGGCGGAGCGCGGCGCGTTTCTGGCGACCGACGATCCCGACACGATCATCTTCCGCCTGTCGAACGGCACGCTTGTGCATGACGAGCCGGGCTTTCGCGCGCCGCGCGTGCTGACCTTCACCTCGCACGATCTGCCGATCGACCTGCCCCGGATCGAGGCGTTCCGGCGGCGCGGCGGCAAGGACCGCGAACTGACCATCCCTGAACTGGTGCGGATGGGCGCAGACCCGCGCCAGCCGCTCGCGGTGCGCAATGAAAGCCGGGCGAGCTTCCATTTCCGCATCGTCGAAGTGGCGATGATGATGCTGCTGCCGCTGCTCGCGGTCGCGCTGGCGGTGCCGCCCAAGCGCTCGACCTCGGGACTCGGGGTGTTCCTGTCGATCGTGATGGTCGTCACCTATCACAAGATTAACGAATATGCGCAGGACATGGGCGCGCTTGGCCGGTTCGATCCGCTGATCGCGCTGTGGACGCCGTTCCTGCTGTTCGCCGCGCTGATCGGCTGGCTCTATTGGCAGCTCGCCCATGTGCCGGGCGGGCAGCCGATCGGCGCGCTCGAACGGCTGTTCGCCAAGGCGAGCACGGCGATCCGGCGCTGGTTCGGCTTTGCCGGTGCCCGGCGGCGAAAGGCGGTGGCCTGATGCCGGCCTTTTTCCCCTCGCGCACCGTGTCCGTCTATATGGCGGTGATGTTCCTCACCCGCACCTTTTCGGTGCTGGCGGGGCTGGTGCTGATCCTGATGACGCTCGATCTGCTCGGCAAGAGCGGCGATGTGCTTGCCTATCCGGGCAATGGTCAGGCGCAGCTGTGGACCTATGTCAGCCTGCGCGCGCCGCAGATCGTCTCGACCTTCCTCAAATTCTCGGTGCTGCTCGGCACGCTGATCACGCTGGCGACGCTCAACCAGAACAGCGAGGTGATCGCGCTCAAATCCTCCGGCCTGTCGGCGCACCAGATCCTCGCGCCGCTGGTGGTGACGGGGATGCTGGTGGCGGCGCTGTCTTTCCTGTTCAACGAACGCGTGGTCGCGCGCGCGACGGCGACGCTGTCGGCCTGGGAAAAGGTCGATTACGGCCCGATGCCCAGCGGGGCGGGGGTGCTGAGCAATGTCTGGGTGCGCGACGGCGAGGATCTGATCCGCGCCGGCCATGCCACCGGGCGCGGGCCGGCGACCCGGCTGGAGGATGTGGCGATCTATGACCGGCGCGACGGCAATCTGAGCGCGATCCTGACCGCGCGGCGCGCACGGTTCGAGGGCGGGGCCTGGCGGCTCGAAGAGGCGCGGCGCTTCGATGTCGCGACCGGATCGGTGACCCGGCTCGGCACGGTCAGCGCGGCGGCCGGCGTCAGCCCGGACCGGTTCACGCTGGCGAGCGTCAACCCCGATGGCCTGTCCTTCACCCAGCTGTCGCAGGCGATTGCCGATCTGGAAGCCGCCGGCCGCCCGACCCAGTCGCTGCGCGCATCGCTGTGGCACAAGCTGTCGGGGCCGCTGTCGGCGGTGCTGATGCCGCTGCTGGGCGCGGTCGCGGGCTTCGGGCTGGCGCGGTCGGGGCGGCTGTTCCTGCGCGCGGTGATCGGCATGGCGCTCGGCTTTGCCTATTTCGTCGCCGATAATTTCGCGCTCGCAATGGGCAATCTCGGGGCCTATCCGCCTTTGCTCGCCGCCTGGGCGCCGTTTTTCCTGTTCCTGCTCATCGGCGAAGCGGTGCTGATCAGGACCGAGGAGTGACCGACGCCTCCCGGACCGGTGCGCCACCGGCCGTCACCCGGCAGGACGTGGCGCGCGGGGCCGGGCTGGCGGCGCTGGCGCGTCTGGGCGCGCTGATCGAAGTCGTCGCCCAGCCCGCCTACACCTGGCTGTTCGGGGTCGCGACCTACGGCGTCTACACGGTGCTGTGGGCGGCGGTGAACATTGTCGAGAACATCATCGACCTGTCGATGACGCAGGCGCTGCAACGCGTGGTGCCGGCGGCGGACGAGGAGGATGCCCATGCCGCGGTGCGGCTGGCGCTGATCGTGTCGGTCGGCCCGGCGCTGCTGATCGCGGCGCTGGCGACGCTGGCGGCCGAACCGCTGGCCGCGCTGGTCTCCGCCGCCCCGGCCGACCGCGCGCAGCTGCCGTTCGCCATCGCGCTGTTCGCCTGGGCGCTGCCGCTATGGACCTTTGTCGAGGTCGCGACCTCGGCCGCGCGCGCGCGCCGCGCCTTCGGGCCGGAAATCCGCCTGCGCATCTTCTGGGAACAGGTGGCGCGGCTGGCGCTGGCCGTGCTGCTGTTCGCGCTCGGGCTGGACAGTCTGGGGCTGCTGGTCGCGCATCTGGGTAGCCTCGCGCTCACCGCATTGCTGTCAGCGCGGCTGCTGGCGCGCTATTATGATCCCGCGCGGCTGCTGTCGGCGCGCGGCACGCCGGGCCTTGCCGTCAATCTGCTCGGCAGCGGGATCGCGCTGCTGCCAAGCGCGGTCACCCGGCGGCTGTTCAACGATCTGCCGGCGATCCTGCTCAACCTCGCCCTGCCCGGCGCGCAGGGGGCGGTGGCGGCCGGGCTGTTCGGCATCGCACGCAAGATCGCGTCGATCCCGCTGATCGTCCGTCAGGCGTTCCACTATGTGCTGGCCCCGCTTGCGACAGCGCAGGCCGCGCAGGACCGGGCGGGGATCAGCGAGATTTACGGCTTTGCGACCCGGCTGTCGATCGTGCTGGTCGTGCCGCTGGCCGCGCTGCTGATGCTGATCGCCGCCGATATTCTGAGCCTGTTCGCGCCCGAGGCGATGGCGGCGCTGCCGCTGGTCATGATCCTCGTGCTCGGCCGCGCGGGCGAGGCGCTGGTCGGCCCGGCGACCCCGATTGTCGAAATGACCGGCCACCGGCTGCTGCCGCTCGTCAACAGCCTTGCCGGCCTCATGCTCTGGGCGGTGATCGGCTGGTGGCTGGTGCCGGCAACGGGGGCCACCGGCATGGCCTGGGCGGTGAGCGCGGGGACAGTGCTGATCGCCTGGGCAGCGACGGTCGAGCTGCGGCTGAGCGACGGGCTGGCGGCGTTCGATGGCGCAGCCGGGCGGGCGCTGGGCGTCGCGGTCGCGGCATCGGGCCTGCTCTGGGCGCTGGGCAGCGCACTCGCGCCGCTGGGTGCAGCACCGCGCGCCATCGGCCTGATGCTGCTGTTCTGGCCGGTCTTGTGGCTGACGCTGCGCCTTGCCCTGCCGGCGGCGGACCGGGCCGGGCTGGGCAAGGGCGCACGCCGCCTGCGCCTCGCCTGAACATGGTGATGCGGCTTCTCTGTCTTGCCGTCACCGGCATGGCGCTGCCCGTGCCGCTCGCGGCGCAGGCCATCTCCAGTCCGCCCCCGGAATTGCCGCCCCGGCGCAGCGCCGCCCCCGAATGGCAGATCGGCGACGACTGGAGCCTGAAGCTGCGCGGGCGCATCAATCACGATGTCGCGGCGATCTCCGCACCCGGCGGGCTGCCAGCGGGCACCGTGCCGCAGGGCATCGCGGTTCAGACCCGGCGGCTGCGGCTGGGCATCGAAGGCGACGGGCCGGCGGGCCTCACCTACAAGGGCGAGCTTGAGCTGTCGGGCAACCGGGTGCGCGCGGTCGATGTCGCGCTGACCTTCCGCGCGTCAAAGACCGCGCCGATCGAGTTCACCATCGGCCATATCGAGCCGCTCAACGGCCATGAACAGATCGCCAGTTCGCGCTACACCAGCACCATCGAGCGCGGGGCCTATAACGAGGCCTTTGCCAATATCCGGCGCAGCGGCGCCTATCTGACGATCATCCCGCCGGCGGCCGATCTGCGCATCTCGGCCGGGCTGTTCGCCGACACCGTCAATGAGGGCGGCGGCGTCCGCCCGCTGACGCTCGCCACCCGTACGGTCTGGGCGCCGCGCGTGCGCGGGGTGCAGCTGCATCTGGGGATGAATGCCGCCTGGCGGCGCTACCGGGACGGCGGCACCGCCTATGCGCTCGGCGCGCGGCCCTTTGCCGGCATCATCGACACCAGGCTGCTCGGCACCGGCCGGCTGGCGGCGGTGAGCGACCTGACCCTGGGGGCCGAGTTCATCGCCATTGCCGGCCCGTTCCACCTGATCGCCGAGGGCCAGCGGCTCCGCCTCGACACGGTCGGCAGCGGCGCGCCCGCCGGCCTTGCCCCCGGCGCGCGGCGGCCCGGCTTCGATCCCGGCTTTGGCGGGATGATCGTCGAAATCGGCTGGGCGCTGACCGGGGAGAGCCGCGGCTATCGCGACGGGCTGTGGGCGCGCACCCGGCCGCGCCGCCCGCTCGGGCGCGGCGGCATTGGCGGGCTGGCGGTCAATCTGCGCTATGACCTGCTCGACCTGAACGATGCCGCGGGCACGGCGCGGATCGCGGGCGGGCGGCAACAGGGCCATATCGTCGCGCTGGTCTGGCAGCCGACCGACCATCTGCGCTTCACGTTCCAATATGCGCGCGGGCGGATCGATGGCGGCCCGCTCGCTCGGCCCGACCGGCCGGGCTTCGGCTTTGACGTGATGGCGCTCAGAACCGCCTGGGATTTCTGACGCGCCGGCCCGCCGGCCCCCGGCAGATCAGGCGCGCGGCAACGGCGTCGCGTAGATGCGGTAGCGCTTGTTGATGCGGCTTTCGATCGCATCGGCAATCGCGTTCATGCCCTGATTGTCCTCGAGCACCCAGCCGATTTCGCCCCGGCTCGCGCCATAATGGGCGATGGCCTCGCGCCGCGAATATTCGATCATCATGAAGGCCAGCTGGCTGGCCAGCCGCGATGCCTGCAACCGCTTGACCACGCCCATCAGCGGCACCCGCATCGTGCGCGCGCGCGGGCGGCGCAGCCACAGCAGCAGCCGCGCCCAGCCGAAGGGCAGCAGCGCACCGCGCAACGGCTTCAGCACCTCGTTCAGATCGGGCAGGGTGATCATGAACGCCACCGGCTCGCCCTCGACCTCGGCGATGTAGATCAGGTCTTCGAATACCAACGGCTTGAGCTTGCGGCCGACCTCGGCGACTTCGGCATCGGTCAGCGGCACGAACCCCCAATTGTCCGACCAGGCATCGTTCAGAATGCCCATGATGATCGCCGCCTCGGCCTCGAACCGGCGTTTGTTGACCCGGCGCACATGGATACGGGCATTTTTCTCGCCCGCCGCGATGATGCGCTGGACAAGCGGCGGAAAACCATGGGTGATGTCCAGATCATAGGTCAGCAGATCCTTGACGCCGGTATAGCCGCGCGCCTCGATCCACTGCTGATAGGCCGCATCATGATGCCCCATCAT
This sequence comes from Sphingomonas sp. UBA1000, assembly GCA_002291855.1. Taxonomy (GTDB): domain Bacteria; phylum Pseudomonadota; class Alphaproteobacteria; order Sphingomonadales; family Sphingomonadaceae; genus Sphingomonas_B. Next base: position 16,185 of record DBAW01000177.1, on the reverse strand, counting down.
CACGGTGGGCGGATGGTCATGCCCCTCGATCAGCAGCCCCGGTTCTTCCCAGACCGACAGGCTGACCGGGCCGACCATCCGGATCATGCCCTGTTCGATCAGCCATTGTTCGGCGCGGTCGAGCAGCGCGTTGCCGATCGCCTGATCATCGGCATCGAAATGGCCGAAGAATCCGGTGCCGGGGCCAAAACCCTGCCCGGCCGGCTGGGTGAGCGCCAGATGATCGATATGCGCGGCGATGCGCCCGACGATGCGCCCGCCCCTCATCGCCAGGAACAGCTGCGCGGTGCCATGGGTGAACCAGGCATTCTTGCCCGGGGTGAGCATGCCCACCGCCTCGCCGGCCAGCGGCGCGACCCAATGCGGATCGGCGGCATAGCGGGTGCGGGCATAGGCAACGAAATCGCGCCGCCCCTTGGCGGTCGAAACCGGCAGGATCGAAATCTGGTCGTTCATGGCGCATCCCATAGCCGCGCCCCGCCACCCAAGTCGAGCAGCGCCCGGACGTCGGGCAATGCCGGAGGGGATGCGCCGCTTGATCGCGCGCAAAGCCGGGGCCGCCCTTTCGCTGCCATGGTGCGGCCATTATCTGTGCCGATGAGATGACCGATATGACTGCCAGCCTTGCCCTTGATGCCCGCGCCGACCGTGCGGCCGCGCCTGCGCCGGAAGACTCTGCCCGTCGCCCGGCCGACGATGCCCGGCTGCTGCGCGCGGCGGCGGAGATTGCGCGCGACCTGCATGTCGCCAGCCCCGCCATCTACTGGACCGATTTGCTCGCCTCGGCCGCGCTCGGCTATGCCGGGCTGGCGGCGGCGATCCTCGCCCCGTCGCTCGGGCTGGCGCTGATCGCGGCGATGGTGTCGGTGCTCGCGCTCTACCGCGCCGAAAGCTTCACCCATGAGCTGACGCACATGAAGCACAGCAGCCTGCCGGGGTTCCGGCTGGGCTGGAACGCGGTGATCGGCGTGCCGCTGATGGTGCCGTCGTTCATGTATGAAGGCGTGCACAATCTGCACCATGCCAAGACGCGTTATGGCACGGTGGAGGATCCCGAATATCTGCCGCTGGCGCGGATGACGCCCTGGGCGACGCTCGGCTTCGTGCTGATTTCGGCCCTTGCCCCGATCGGCCTGCTGATCCGCCATGCGCTGCTGACGCCCTTGTCGTGGCTGTCGCCCAAGCTGCGCGCGGTGGTGATCGCGCGCTATTCGGGTCTGGTCATCAACCCCGATTTCCGCCGCCGCCCGCCCGAGGGCGAGGCGGCGCAGCGCTGGCGGCGGCAGGAAATCGTCACCAGCATCTGGGCGATCGGCCTCATCTCGCTGGTCGCAAGCGGGGTGGTGCCGCTGCGCGCCTTCCTGATCTTCCTTGCCATCGCGGCGGCGGTTGCCGTCATCAATCAGGTGCGCACACTGGTCGCGCATCTGTGGGAAAATGACGGGACGCCGATGACGGTGACCGCCCAGTATCTCGACAGCGTCAATGTGCCGCCCCCGGCGCTGCTGCCGGCGCTGTGGGCACCGGTGGGGCTGCGCTATCACGCGCTCCATCATCTGCTGCCCAGTCTGCCTTACCATGCGCTGGGCGAGGCGCATCGCCGGCTGGTAGCGGCGCTCGGACCTGACTCGACCTATCAGCGCGGCAATCATCCGGGGCTGACCGGTCTGGTCGCCCGGCTGGTGCGCAGCGCCGCCGCCTCGCGGCGCTAAAAACACGCCAGAGGCCGGCAGCTCAGTCGGCGATCACCGCCCAGACCGGGGCATGGTCGCTCGCCTTTTCGCGGCCGCGATAGGCGCGGTCGACGCCGGCATCGGCCAGCCGGTCGGCCGCCTGCGGGCTGAGCAGCAGATGATCGATCCGGAAACCGGCGTCGCGCGCCCAGGCCCCGGCCTGATAGTCCCAGAAGGTCCAGAGCGGCCCGACCGGATGGCGGGCGCGCAGCGCGTCGGTCCAGCCCTGATGCACCAGCCGCCGGAGCGCCGCGCGGCTGGCCGGCTGCATCAGCGCATCTTCGGCCATGGCGGCCGGCGAATAGACATCGGCATCGGTCGGGATGACGTTGTAATCGCCCGCCAGCACCACCGGCACCTCTTCGGCCAGCAGCGTCCGGCCATGGTCGATCAGCCGGTCCATCCAGGCGAGCTTGTAATCGAACTTCGGCCCCGGCACCGGATTGCCATTGGGCAGATAGATTGACGCGACGACCAGCCCGTCCACCTCCGCCTCCAGATAGCGGCTATGGCTATCGTCGGGATCGCCGGGCAGGCCGCGCCGCCGCTCGACCGGATCGCGCCCGCGCGCGAGCACGGCGACGCCGTTAAACCCCTTTTGCCCGTGCCACACCGCGCCATAGCCGGCGGCGCGGATCTCCGCCTCGGGAAAGGTCTCGTCGCTCGACTTGAGCTCTTGCAGGCAGGCGATGTCGGGCCGCTGCTCCTCCAGCCATTCGAGCAGCCGGGGCAGCCGGGCCTTGATCCCGTTGACGTTGTAGGTGGCGATCCGCATCGCCCCGGACTAGCCGATCTGCGGCGGCGCGCAACCATCCGCCGGCAGCAGCGCGGCGCGCGCGGCATCGGCCAGCGCGCGCATCGCCAGCCGATATGGCCCGGGACCATGGCTGATCCGCGCGACGCCGAGTCTCGCGAGCCGCGCGGGCGGCGGTACGCCGGGGCGCTGCATCACATTGACCGGCAACGGGCTGGCCGCGCACAGCCGCGCGATCAGCCGTTCATCGGCAAGACCGGGAACGAACAGCCCGCTCGCCCCGGCATCGGCAAAGGCGCGGCCGCGCTCCACCGCCAGATCGAGCAATGCCGCATCATGATCCTCGGCGCGCGCCTCCAGAAACAGGTCGGTGCGCGCATTGATGAAGGCGGGAATCCCCGCGCGTTCGGCGGCGCGGCGCATCGCCTCGATCCGCCGCGCCTGAAGCGGCAGCGGATACAGGCAGGTGCCGCCGATCACCCGGTCTTCCAGATTGCAGCCGACCGCCCCGGCGGCGAGCAGCAGCGCCATGTGATCGGCGAGCCGGGCCGGATCGGCGGCATAGCCGGCCTCGAAATCGATCGTGACCGGCAGGTCGACCGCCGCCGCGATCCGCGCCGCATTGGCGATGGCGAGATCAACGGGCAGCGCCTCGCCATCGGCAAAGCCGTGCGCGGCGGCGACCGACCAGCTGCCGGTGGCAATCGCCGCCGCCCCGGCCTCGGCGACCGCGCGGGCCGACCCGGCATCCCAGACATTGAACAGGGTGAGCGGCGCGCCCGGCACATGCAGCCGTGCGAACGCCTGTGCGCGGGAGATTTGGCGGGTGGCCTCAGCCATGCGCCATCAGCAGCACGACCGGCCTGCCGGTCAATGCACGAAGCGCGCGACGACGTCGCGGTAGCTGCGGCTGACCTTGACCTGCGCGCCCGAGCCAAGGACGAGGAAACATTCGCCATTGGTGTGCGGCTTCACCTGACGCACCAGATCGAGATTGACGATGGTCGAGCGGTGGACGCGCTGGAAGCGGCGCGGGTCGAGCCGCTTTTCCAGATCCTTCATCGTCTCGCGCAGGATCAGCGTGTTGTCGGCGGTATAGATGCACATATAGTCACCGGCGGCATCGATGCGCTCGATCGTGTCGACATCGACGCGGAAAATCTGGCCGCGATCCTTGATGTTGATCATCTTTTCAAACCGGCTGGCGGCGGGCGCGTCGCCGCCCTCGCCCATCTCCGCGGCCGCTTCCGGCGCGACTTCGGCCAGCACCTCGCGCAGCCGGTCGACCTCCTCCGCGCCGCGTTTTTCCGACAGGCGCTGGCGCACCCGGTCGAGCGTGGTCGCCAGCCGGTCTTCCTCGACCGGCTTCATCAGATAATCGACCGCCTGCGCCTCGAACGCGCGGATCGCGTGATCGGAATAGGCGGTGACGAACACGACCAGCGGCGGTTCGACCTCCATCAGCCCCTGCACGACCGAAAAGCCGTCGAATCCCGGCATCTGGATGTCGAGAAACACCAGATCGGGCTTGTTGGTCTTGATCGAACGGATCGCCTCGCGGCCGTTGGAGCAGGTGTCGACAATCTCGACATCCTCATGCGCCTGGAGCCTCAGTTGCAGGCCCTGAATGGCCAGCGGCTCATCATCGACGAGGATGGTTCTGATGGTCATGCGGCTTCCCTTGGTTGGTCCTCGGTCTGAAACGGAATCTCGATCAACACCTCGAATCCGCCTTCCGCCCCCGCTCTCGCGTCGAAATCATGGTCCTGGCCATAGGCCTGCGCCAGCCTGTCGCGAATATTCGCCAGACCGACGCCGGTCGACATGGTGCAGGCCGGCCGCGCCGCCCCCGGCCCCGGCCCGGTATCGGCGACCAGGATGCGCACCCGGTCGACGACCAGCCGGGCGCTGACCGTGATGTCGGCCCCTTCCTCCTGCGGTGTCACCGCATATTTAATCGCATTCTCGACCAAAGGTTGCAGCAGCAGCGACGGCAGCCGCGCGCGCAGCACCACGGGGTCGATCTCAAACGCCGTGCGCAGCCGGCTTTCGAAGCGCATCTTCTCGATATCGAGATAGAGTTTGAGCGTCTCGACCTCCTGCTCGACCGTCACCTGGCCCAGCGGCTCGTTGACCAGCGTGTAGCGCAGGAACGAGGACAGGCGCGACAGCATCGCATTGGCCCGGTCGGTCTGCTTCAGCAGCACGAGCGTCGAGATCGAGTTCAGCGTGTTGAACAGGAAATGCGGGTTGAGCTGATAGCGCAGCATCGCCAGCTGCGCCGAGGACGCCTGGCTTTCCAGCGCCTTCAGCCGGTCGGCCTGCTCCTCGACCACAAGGAAGTAATTGATCGCGAAATACAGCGCCGACCAGGCGGCGATGACCACGAAATCGAGGAACATGGTGCCCAGGAACAGGCGGATCTGGAACGCCTCGCCCGGCCGCTGGATGGTGTTGAAGATCCAGGCATCGATCAGCGAATAAAACGCCGCCGCCACCGTCATGCCGACGATCGAGCCGGTCCAGGTGACGACCGGCGCACGGTCCATCAGCCCGCGATAGAGCGCGCCCAGCATCAGCGTCAGCGAATAGCCGGTGGCGGTCGACACCGCGACCGGCACCAGAAACGCAAGCGTTAGCCCATTGGCAAAGCCCGACAGCGTGCGCAGCAGGAAATAGCCGGCCCAGCCGGCGGTCTGGAGGTTCCAGAACGCCCGGTTCTTGTCCTCGAAAAACGGTGTGGCGGTCAGCCCCAGTGTCGGCATCGCCCATTGGTCTAGCCGAAATCCGGCGGCGGTTGAACCGGTAAGTCGCCCCCCTTCCCCGATCGGGTGCGCGGGTTTAGCCTCACCCCCTGCACACAGCCGGCCCATGGGACCGGACGGGCAAGGAGAGAGACATGGCCACCGACACCGACATCGCCGCCAGCGATCATCACCGCGCCGGCTTTACCGCCATGACCGAGGGGACGGCGGAGGACTGGCAGATCATTTCCAGCCATTTCATGGCCTTTGCCGGCAAGGTCGCCGACCGGGTGCTCGATCATCTGCGGCTGCTCGACGGCGATTATGGCGGCTTTCCGATCGACCGGCTCCAGCATTCGCTGCAGACCGCGACCCGCGCGCACCGCGACGGGCGCGACGAGGAATATGTGGTGATGGCGCTGCTCCACGATGTCGGCGACACGCTGGGGTCGTTCAACCATCCCGATGTCGCCGCCGCGATCCTGAAACCGTTCGTGTCGGAGCGGAATCACTGGATCACCGCCAATCACGGCGTGTTCCAGGGCTATTATTATTTCCACCATCTGGGGCTGGACCGCGACCAGCGCGAACAGTTTCGCGGCCATCCGCATTTCGAGGCCTGTGCGGAGTTCTGCGAGAAATATGATCAGGCGGCGTTCGACCCGGCCTATGACACCGCGCCGCTGTCCTTTTTCGAACCGATGGTCCGCCGTGTGATGGCGCGGCCTAGAAGGGCCAATCCGATTGTATCGGATCGGCCCTTCTAGATCTTTGATTTGCCGCATTTTCCGAGTCGCCGGGTGACTCAACCCGGCTTGAAAATGCTCTAAGCGCAGCGCGCTGATCAAGGACTGAACCGCCCATTGCCCGCCACGACCGGCGAATAAAAAAGCCGCCGCCCGGAGGGTCCGGGCGGCGGCCTTTTTCTTGGCAGTCAGGCGCGGATCAGAAGGTGAAACGCGCGCCGACGCGGATCGCGTAGAGCGACTGGCGGCTGAACACCACCGGGTTCTGGGCGCGGTAGTTCGAGTAACGATACTGCGCGCAGGCCTGGGTGCTGGTGGTGGTCGCGGCAGTGCCCGGGGCGGTGCCGGTCGCGACCGGTGCCTGGAGGCACTGCACCTGCAGCAGGGCGATCGTCTGCGGGAACGCAAACTCCTGCACCTGGCCCCAGTTGCGGTTGATCAGGTTGCCCAGATTTTCGATGTCCGCGAACACGGTGAACCGCGCATCGCCGAAGAACGCCGGGATTTCCTGTTCGACGTGCAGGTCGATCTTGGTGAACGACCGCGAGCGGAAGGCGTTGCGCGGCGCGATCCGGCCCCGGAAGCGGTTGAGCTTCGAGGAGTCGATGAACGCGTTGAACGCCGCCTGCGTTGCCGCGCTGTCATAGCTGACCAGCGGATCGTTCACGGTCGGCACATAGAGCAGGTAACGGCTGTTGCCGCCGATCGTGCCGAACACGCTCGAGCGCGCACCCTGGTTCTGGAAGGTGTAGCTGAACGGACGGCCGGTGCGCGTTTCGGCGAACAGGTTGATGCGGGTCTTGTAGTCGCCGAAGAACGCCCGGTCGAAGTTGAAGCCGTACTTGAAGAAGTGGCGGACTTCATCGTTCGCCGTGCCATAGGCGACCCGGTTCGGATCGACATAGGCACCGTTCGAATAGTTGGAGAGCGCGACCGACGACGTCGCCGGGGCCTGATCCTTCACATCCTGATAGGTGTAGCTGCCGAAGATGTTGAGGCCGAACTTGAACGTCTTGTCGAACCGCACGACGCCGACATAGCTGCGACCGCGCGAGGTGTTGGTCAGCAGGATGTCGAAGTTGGTGTCGGCAAAGCTGGTCAGCGCGCTGTAGCGCGGACGGCCGTCAGGCGTGGTCAGGCCGTTCGGGATCGAACGAATGTCCTGGAACAGCACCTGATTGCGGACCTTGGAGAAGAACAGGTCCGCCCCGAAGTTCCAGCCATCGCCGAGCGGGCCGAGATCGGCCTGGTAATCGGCCGACATCGTTGCACGCCACTGCGACGGCACATCGAAATCGGGATCGAGCGCATTGGTCGGCGCCAGCGCGCCGGCCGAACGGCCCGACAGATAGCCGTTGATCGCCCCCGGAATGGCCGCGCCGTTCACATTGACCAGACCCGCGGTGCCGACCGCCGTCGCCGCTGCGCCGGTCAGGCCCGGCACGTTGAACGTGCCGTTGTTGTTCACGCGGATGTCGATCGCGTTCGACAGGAAGCCGGTGTTCGAGAAGCTGTTCGACACATAGACGTCGGGCGCACCGCCGCCGAAGATGCCGACGCCACCACGCAGGCTGAACCGGTCGGCCGGCTTCCAGTCAAAGCCGAAGCGCGGCTGGAACAGGCTGCGGCCGCCCAGGAACGCCTGGTTGGTGAAGCCGTAACGCGCCAGGAAGTCCTGGTTGAGCGCCGGGCGCGACGAGCCGCCATACAGGTCGAACCGGGCGCCGAGCGAGACATTGAGCGTGTCGGTGACGCGCCAGTTGTCCTGCAGGCCGAAGGTCAGCGACTGATATTTGAACCGCGCCGCCGCGTCGTCCGGGTTCAGCGACGGAACCGCGTTCTGGTAGCGCAGGCGCTGGGCGTTGCCCGCCTGGAAATCGGCCAGCGAGTCGAAATAATAGTCGCCGAGCGTGCGCTGCAGGAACAGGTTGAAGATCTTAGCGTCCTGATATTCGGCGAACAGGCGCAGGTCATGATCGCCCGCCTGCAGACGCGCCTGGAACAGACCGCCCCAGCTCTGCGAGGTCAGGCTGTTCGACTGGCGCGAAATGTCCGGGCCGAAGGCCACGGTCGGCACGCCGGCCGCGCAGGTGATCGACGCGCCGGCATCAGGGTTGATGACACCGCCGGCGAGCACACGGTCCGAGGTCGGCGCGGTGCAGACCTGGAACTGCGCGAAGTTGCGGCCCAGCAGCGGATCCTGACCGCGGACATAGTCCTTGTAGAAGGCGCGGAACTCGGTCGAGAAGTTATCCGACCAGTCGGAGTTCAGGTTGAAAACCGCGGTGTGCAGTTCCTGCGACTGGGTATAGGCGTTCGATTCGAGGCCCAGGCTCGGCGCGTTGGTCGTCTGGCTCAGATTCTGCGCAAAGACGATCGAGTCCTTGGTGTAGGCATAGGTGATCGCCGCGCGCTGCGTGTCCGACAGGTTGGCGTCGATCTTGGCGACAAGGCGGTCATCGCGGTCGCGCTGGTTGTTCACCACGCCGCCGGTCGTGTAATTGTAGCGCGAGCGGGCGATCGACGACACCTGATCGACGATTGCCTGGGTCAGGTTCGGGATCGGGTTGCCGGCGTTATTGTCCAGCGGGCCTTCGGCAATCGGCGAATTGTCGCGGATGCTTTCGCCCGCGACCATGAAGAACAATTTGTCCTTGATAATCGGGCCGGACAGCTGCGCACCATAATTGGTGTTGCGGAAGTTGGGCAGGTTGACGCGCAAGTCGCGGGTGCGGTTCCCCTGCAGCTCGTCGGCCGTATAGGCGTAGAAGCCGGTGCCGTGGAACTCGTTGGTGCCCGACTTGAGCACGACGTTGACGACGCCGCCCTGGAAATTGCCTTCGCGGACGTCGAACGGCGCAACGCGGGTCTGGTACTGGCCGATGGCATCGAGCGGAATCGGCGAACGGCGGGTGGGCAGGCCGTCCGGGTTCAGACCGAAGTTATCGGTGACCGGCACACCGTCGACGGTGAAGCGGTTGAAGCGCGGGTTCTGGCCGGCGAACGACACGGCGCGGCCACCGCCCGGCGAGTCGGACAGGCGCGCGAACGGATCGCGGCGCGACAGGTCGCGCACGTCGCGGTTGATCGTCGCGATGGTCGAAATCTGCTGCGCGGTCAGCAGCGTGGCCGGACCCTGCGAGATGTTGCCCGCCTTCACGACGGCCGCGGCGGTGACGACGATGTCCTGCGAGAAATCGGCCAGTTCGATCGGCAGATCGTAAGGCGTGCCGAGGACGGTGTTGATGTCGGTGATCTGCGCCTGATTGTCATTCACCGAGACGGTGAACGGGCCGCCGGCGCGCAGGCCGGACAGGTTGAACGACCCATTGGCGTCGGTCGTCGCCGTCGAGCGCGTGCCCGAGGGAATATGGACGGCGGTCACGGTCGCGCCGGCGACGGGAACGCCGCCATTGGTCACGGTGCCGCGAATCACCGAGGTGATTTCCTGCGCCTGGACGGCCGCAGGTGCGATGAGCGCAGCAACGGCCGCGCCGATAAAAAGACGATTCCTCATTGCTTTCCCCTGTTCTGGGCCTTCACGCCTTGTTAACCCGGCGCACGGTCGCAGGCCCATTGGGCCGGGTATATTGCGAATCCATGACAAGGGCGCGATTCGATTTGCGCCCGCAAAATGAAGTGATTGTGCGTTGCAGAAATGACACGGCCCGCGCCTCGCCGTGCCGGGCGGGGCGCGCTATGCTGCACGGCATCGCTGCAGCGGCGGGATACGCCGCGCGACCACATCGCCACCGCGCCCCGAGAAACGCCGCCCGCCATGCCCCGGATGCCAGGATCGCCCTCCTCCCCGCCCAGCGCACCGCCGCACGATGGTGTCGAAGCCGCGCTGAAGGCCGAGGCCCGGGCGCTTGGCTTTGCCGCCTGCGGCATCGCGCCGGCAGACGCAGCCCCCCGCGCCGGCGAAAGGCTGCGCCGCTGGCTGGCCGAGGGCGCGCATGGCGACATGATCTGGATGGAAAGCCGCGCCGATCAGCGCGCCGCCCCGGCCGGGCTGTGGCCCGAGGTGCGCTCGGTGATCGCGCTCGGGCTCAGCTATGCGCCCGCGCTCGACCCGCTGGCGCTCGGCGATGAAGCGGCGGTCGGGCGCATCTCGGTCTATGCGCAGGGCGGCGACTATCATGATGTCGTCAAACGCAAGCTGAAGGAGCTGGCGCGCTGGCTGGTCGGGCGCGCGGGCGGCGATGTGAAGGTGTTCGTGGACACCGCGCCGGTGATGGAAAAGCCGCTGGCCGAGGCCGCCGGGCTGGGCTGGCAGGGCAAACACACCAATCTGGTCAGCCGCAGCGACGGCAGCTGGCTGTTCCTCGGCATGATCTTCACGACGCTCGATCTGGCCGCCGACGCGCCCGGCCGTGACCGCTGCGGCAGCTGTGACGCCTGCCAGCGCGCCTGCCCGACCAATGCCTTTCCCGCCCCCTACCGGCTCGATGCGCGGCGCTGCGTTTCCTACCTGACGATCGAGCATAAGGGGCCGATCCCGGCGGCGCTGCGCGCAGGGATCGGCAACCGCATCTATGGCTGCGACGATTGCCTGGCCGTCTGCCCGTGGAACAAATTCGCCCGCGCGGCGGCGGCGAACCTGGCGTTTCACCCGCGCGCCGAACTGACCGCCCCCGCGCTCGCCGACCTGCTCGCGCTCGACGATGCCGGCTTCCGTCAGGTGTTCGCCGGCTCGCCGATCAAGCGCATCGGCCGCGACCGGATGATGCGCAATTGCCTGATCGCGGCGGGCAATGGCGGCGATCCGGTATTGGGCGATGCGGTCGCCGCGCTGGTCGATGATCCTGCGCCGCTGGTGCGCGGCGCGGCGATCTGGGCGCTGACGCGGATCGATCCGGCCCGGCTGACGCGGCTGGCGGAGACGCGGGAGGCGGCGGAAACCGATCCCGATGTCCGCGCCGAATGGGCGACGGCGCTAACGCCCGAGCCGGCCGGCGTGACGCGCTAAAGCATTTTCGAGCCGGGCGGTTCCGCCCGGCGGCGCGGAAAATGCGACAAATCGGAGGGTTAAAGCAGCCCGAGCGCGGTCAGCTCGCGCGCCAGCGTCGGCGCGTCGCGGAACAGATGGCCGCGCAGCCCGACCGATTCGGCCCCGGCGATATTCTCCGCCCGGTCATCGATGAAGATCGCCGCATCGGCAGCGATGCCGAACCGGTCGAGCGCCAGCCGGTAGATCGCCGGATCGGGCTTCACCAGCTTTTCGGTGCCGGACACGACAATGTCGCGAAACCGGTCGAACACCGCCGGGTGCGCGGCGCGGAAGGGCGGCCAGAATTCGTCGGAGAAATTGGTGATCGCAAACAGCGGCACACCGCGCGCATCGAGCGCGGCGAGCAGATCGGCCATGCCGGGAATCATCGGCCCGACGCTGTCGTTGAAGCGCGGACCCCAGAGCGCGATCAGATCGGCATGCTCGGGAAAGCGCGCGCTCAGCTCCGCCCGCGTCTCGGCGAACGGGCGGCCGGCATCGTGCTGGAAATGCCAGTCATGGGTGACGACATCGCGCAGAAACGCGGCAAGTGCCTGATCATCGCTGATCAGGCGCTCGTAAAGAAACCGCGGGTCCCATGAAAACAGGACATTGCCGACGTCAAAAACGACGGCAGACACCGCCATGGCGGATCAGCCCTGGCGGGCCTTGAACCGGCGATTGGTCTTGTTGATCACATAGGTGCGGCCGCGACGACGGATCACGCGGTTGTCGCGATGACGGTCCTTGAGGGACTTCAGGGAGTTACGGATTTTCATGGCGCGAATCTTGCTCGAATCTTGTGAAATGGCTGAAAAATGGACGCGCCCGCCTAGTCGAGCCACTGGCAGGCGTCAAGGCTGGCCGGCGCTTTCAACGCTCCTGTTAAGCGGCTAGCATCGCCCGGCGGCCGGCGATCATGCCGGCCCGGAGCCGCCCCCAGAGCCGCCGAGGTCCGCTTATGCCCGATTGCCCGACGATCCCCGCCCCCGGCCGCCCCGGCCGCGCTTGGGCAATGGCCGCAGCGCTGATCGCCACCGCGCCGACGCTCGCTGGCTGCGCGACGGCGGTGCCGCCGGTCAACGTCACCCGCTTCCATCTCGACCGCGCGATCGAGCGCGGCACCATCTTTGTCGAACCCGGGCCCGGCACCGACGGCACCGGCCTTGAATATGGTGCCTATGCCGCCGCGGTCACCGACGAACTGCGCCAGATCGGCTATGTGCCGGCCGAAAGCGTGGCCGGCGCGCTCTATGTCGCGGTCGTCAGCCTTGAACGCGGCACGCGCGCGGCCCCGCCCAAGCCCTCGCCAGTCACGGTCGGGCTGGGCGGGGGCACGGGCGGCATGGGCGGCGGCTTTGGCGGCGGGCTGACGATCGCGCTGGGCGGCGGCAAGCGCGGCGCGATCACCGCCACCCAGCTGGCGGTCCAGCTCAAGCGCCGCGCCGACGGCACGGTGATGTGGGAAGGCCGGGCGCGGATGGAAGCGCGTGAACAGGCCCCCGCCGCCCAGCCCGGCCTGGGCGCGGCGCGGCTGGCGGGGGCGCTGTTCGGGGGCTTTCCGGGCGAATCGGGGAAGACTATCACCGTCCCATGAGCTTCAGCATTTCCAGCCGCTTCGACAGCGGCAACATCCGCGTCCTCGCCATTCAGGGCAATGAGGCCGATCTCGAAATCGAAACCGACCATGCGTCGGATTTCTACCAATGGTTCCATTTCCGCATCGGCAATGCGGCGGGGCGGACGCTGACCCTGCGCATCCTGAACGCGGCCGGCGCGGCCTATCCGCTCGGCTGGCCGGGCTATCGCGCGCGGGTGTCGGAGGATCGCGAAAGCTGGCGGCTGGCCGACACCGATTATCAGGACGGGGTGCTCACCATCCGCGTCCGCCCGGCGGGCAATGCGCTGTGGGTCGCCTATTTCGCGCCCTATTCGCTGGAGCGGCATTATGATCTGGTCGCGCGCATGGCCGCGCGCCCCGGCGTCACCCAGCGCGAGCTGTGCCAGACGCTCGACGGCCGGCCGCTCGACATGCTGACGCTGGGCGAGGGGCCGAAGCAGGTCTGGCTCTATGCGCGCCAGCATCCGGGCGAGACGATGGCCGAATGGTGGGCCGAAGGCGCGCTGGAAAAGCTGACCGATCCCGCTGACGCGACCGCGCGGCGCCTGCGCGCGCAGGCGACATTCCACATCGTGCCGAACATGAACCCCGATGGCAGCTTTCGCGGCCATCTGCGCACCAACGCGGCGGGCATCAACCTCAACCGCGAATGGCACGCGCCGAGCGCCGAGCGCAGCCCCGAAGTGCTCGCCGTGCGCGCGGCGATGGACGCAAGCGGCGTTGATGTCGCCATCGACGTGCATGGCGACGAGGCGATCCCGGCCAATTTCATCGCCGGGTTCGAGGGCATCCCGTCCTGGACCGAGGCGCAGGGCGCGCGATACCACCGGTTCCGCACGCTGCTCGCCGCGCGCAGCCCCGATTTCCAGACCGAAAAGGGCTATGACACCGCCCCGCCGGGCAAGGCCAATCTGGCCATGTCGACCAATCAGGTCGCCGAACGGCATGGCGCGCTGGCGATGACGCTGGAAATGCCGTTCAAGGACCATGACGACAATGCCGACACCGCATGCGGCTGGTCGCCGGACCGGGCCAAAAAGCTGGCCGCCGACTGTCTGGAGGTGCTGGCCGAGATGATCGACGAGGTCTGACCGGCTTTGGTGTGTTTGCACCGTCCGCGCCGCTCGGATAGGGGCGGCGCGACCCGACCCACGACACAGGATCCCGACCCGTCATGTCGAGTGCCGATCTGAAAACCCTTGTCCTTATCCGCCACGGCCAGTCGGCCTGGAATCTGGAAAACCGCTTCACCGGCTGGTGGGATGTCGACCTGACCGAACTCGGCGTGTCGGAAGCGCGCGCCGCCGGTGAGCTGATGGCGGCCAAGGGGCTGGATTTCGACTGCTGCTTCACCAGCCTGCAGACCCGCGCGATCAAGACGCTCAACCTCGCGCTCGAGGCGATGGGGCGGCTGTGGCTGCCGGTCGAGAAAGACTGGCGGCTGAACGAGCGTCATTATGGCGGGCTGACCGGGCTGGACAAGGCCGAGACGGCGGCGCGCCACGGCGACGAGCAGGTCAAGATCTGGCGGCGCAGCTTCGACACCCCGCCGCCGCCGCTGGAGCCGGGCAGCGCCTTCGATCTGGCGGCCGACCGCCGCTATGCCGGCATCGCCATTCCGGCGACCGAAAGCCTGAAGGACACGATCGCCCGCGTGCTGCCCTATTGGCAGGCGCGCATCGTGCCCGAACTGGCGGCCGGACGCCGGGTGCTGATTTCGGCGCATGGCAATTCGCTGCGCGCGCTGGTCAAGCATCTGTCGGGCATTTCGGATGCCGACATCACCGGCCTCGAAATCCCGACCGGCCAGCCCATCGTCTACCGGCTGGACAATGATCTGCGCCCGGTCGAGCGCTATTATCTGAGCGAGCGCTGACGCCCGCCCACTCCCCCCGGGCGGCGATTGCCATGGCCGGGGGGCGTGGATAGAAGCCGGTCTCCGGATGAAAGGGGCAGAAATGGCGGACACAGCGCCGGTGATCGGCATCATCATGGGCAGCCAGTCCGACTGGGAGACGATGCGCCATGCCGCCGACACGCTGACCGCGCTCGGCATCGCGCATGAATGTCGGATCGTGTCGGCGCACCGCACCCCCGAGCGGCTATATGACTATGCCCGCGCCGCATCGGGCCGGGGGCTGCGGGCGATCATCGCCGGGGCCGGCGGGGCAGCGCATCTGCCGGGCATGGCGGCATCGATGACGGCGGTGCCGGTGCTGGGCGTGCCGGTCGAATCCAAGGCGCTTTCGGGTCTCGACAGCCTGTTGTCGATCGTCCAGATGCCCGGCGGCATCCCGGTCGGCACCTTTGCGATCGGCAAGCCGGGCGCAATCAACGCCGCTCTGTTCGCCGCCGCGATCCTTGCCGGCACCGATCCGGCCATTGCCGCGCGGCTCGACCAGTGGCGCCGCGACCAGACCGACGCGGTCGCGGCCGAACCGGCATGATCCTCGCCCCCGGCGGCACGATCGGCATATTGGGCGGCGGCCAGCTGGGCCGGATGCTGGCGATTGCGGCGGCCGAGCTTGGCTATCGCACCCATATCTACGCCCCCGAGGCGAGCGGCCCGGCAACCGAGGTCGCCGCCGGCTGGACGCAGGCCGGCTATGACGATGCCGATGCGCTCGCCCGCTTTGCCGGCGAGGTGGGCGTCGTCACCTATGAGTTTGAAAATGTGCCGCCCGCCGCGCTCGACCGGCTCGCGCCGCTGGTGCCGATCCGCCCCGGGCGGCGCGCGCTTGAGGTGGCGCGGACGCGCCATGCCGAAAAGGCGCTGGTGGCGGGGCTTGGCGGGCGCACCGCACCGTTCCGCATCGTCGAGGATCTGGACGGGCTGCACGCCGCCTTTGCCGCCATCGGCGCGCCCGCGATCCTCAAGACCACATCGCTCGGCTATGACGGCAAGGGGCAGGTCCGGCTCGGCCCCGGTGCCGATCTGGCTGCGGCGTGGGACGCCATCGGCCGGGTGCCGGCGGTGCTCGAAGGCTTTGTCGATTTCTTCGCCGAATATTCGGTGATCCTGTGCCGCGGCGCGGACGGCACGGTCGCGGTGTGGGACACGCCGCACAACATCCACCGCGACGGCATTCTCGACGTGTCGCGCGTCCCCGCGCCGCCCGAGGTGCTGGCGCAGGCGGAGGCGGCGGTGGCCCTCGCCCGCCAGGTGGCGGCCGAACTCGATTATGTCGGCGTGCTGACGCTGGAGTTTTTCGCGACCGCCGCCGGGCCGGTGTTCAACGAAATGGCCCCGCGCGTCCACAATAGCGGCCATTGGACGATTGAGGGCGCGATCACCTCGCAGTTCGAAAACCATGTCCGCGCGGTCTGCGGCCTGCCGCTCGGCGCGACGGGGCTGACCGGGCAAGGCGCCCGGATGCTGAACCTGATCGGCGCAGATGCCGAGGGCTGGGCCGAGATCCTCGCCGATCCGGAAGCCAAGCTGCACCTTTATGGCAAGACCGTGCGGCCGGGCCGCAAAATGGGCCATGTGACGCGCATCACGCGCTGAGCGGGTGTTGGCGGTGCGGGTTACGCCGCACGGGCGTGGGTTTATTTGCTTGGTCGTGGCACCGGGTTGTTTGTTGCGCGCCTCACGGC
>DBAW01000005.1 GCA_002291855.1 Sphingomonas sp. UBA1000 | reverse complement strand
CCATCGCCGGGCACGATGCCCAGCCGGACAAAGCTTTCGGCGAACACCGCCGTGTCGGCGGCGATGCGGATGTCGCACATGCACGCCAGATCCAGCCCCGCGCCGATCGCCGGGCCGTTGACGGCGGCGATCACCGGCACTTCGAGCGCATGGAACAACAGCGGCAGCCGCTGGATGCCGGCGCGGTAGCGGCGGCGCGTTTCCGCCGGCAGGGCGGCGCGCAGCCCGGTGCCCGACTGCATCGCGCGCAGATCGCCGCCCGAGGAAAAGGCGCTGCCCGCCCCGGTCAGGATCACCGCGCGCACGCCGATGTCGCGGTCCGCGGCCTCAAGCGCGTCGACCAGCGCCTCGACCATCTCGGGTTCCGACACCGGGTTGCGCTTGTCGGGCAGGTTGAGCGTCAGCGTGACGATCGCGCCGTCGCGCGCGACCAGCAGCGGGCCGGTCATGGCCATTTCGCCTCGGGCGGCAGGCTCATCAGGATCGCGTCGATATTGCCGCCGGTCTTCAGCCCGAACAGCGTACCCCGGTCATAGACGAGGTTGAACTCGGCATAGCGGCCACGCCAGACAAGCTGCGCCTCGCGGTCGGCCGCGTCCCACGCATCGTTCATCCGGCGGCGGACAAGCTGCGGATAGATATCGAGAAACGCCTCGCCGACGGCGCGGGTGAAGGCGAAATCGCGGTCGAAATCGCCCTCCAGATGGTCGTAGAAAATCCCGCCCACGCCGCGATGCACGCCGCGGTGCGGAATGTAGAAATAGTCATCGGCCCATTTGCGGAACCGGTCATAATAGCCGGGGTCGTGCGCGTCGCACGCCGCCTTCAGCCGGGCGTGGAAATCGGCGGTATCCCCGTCCTTGGGCAGCGGCGGATTGAGGTCCGCGCCGCCGCCGAACCATTGCCGCGTCGTGCGCAGGAAGCGCGTGTTCATGTGCACCGCCGGCACATGCGGATTGGCCATGTGCGCCACCAGGCTGATGCCGGTTGCAAAAAAGCGCGGATCGTCGCCCGCGCCATGAATGGTCTTGCCAAACTCACCCTCGAACCGGCCGCCGACGGTCGACACGTTGACGCCGACCTTTTCGAACACCCGGCCCTTCATCAGCCCCTGAACGCCGCCGCCGCCGGGCGTGCCGTCGGGATCGTGGCGGTCCCAGGGGGTGTAGGAAAAGCTGGCATCGGATCCGGCCTCGCGCTCGATCGCCTCGAACGTCGCGCAGATCCGGTCCCTCAGGCTTTCGAACCAGGCACGCGCCGCCTGTTGCTGTTCATCCAGTTGCACGCGTGCCGTTCCCCCTTTTGATCAAATCGTTGCGCGGCAAGGTGGGCCGGGGGCGGGTACCGGGTCAAGCCCGAAGCCGGCCATGCGCGCCGGATATGGTCAGCCCGGCCCGGTGCCGGTCTGGCGCAATGCCTCGGCCGCGGCGATGGCGGCGGCGACCGACAGGTTGAGCGACCTGAGGCCGGGGCGGATCGGGATGCGCACGCGCAGATCGGCACGCTCGTGCACATAAGCGGGCGCGCCGGCGCTTTCGCTGCCCATCAGCAAGATGTCGTCGGGGCGGAACCCGGCCTCGGCCACCGGCACGCTGCCGCGCGCCGCCATCACCACCAGCCGGGCCGCACCGACCGTTGCCAGAAAGGCGTTCCAGTCGGCATGGCGCGTCACCTGCACATGGTCGAAATAGTCCATCACCGCGCGGCGCACGCGCGGTTCGTGCCAGACAAAGCCCATCGGTTCGATCAGATCGACCGCGACGCCAAGGCAGGCAGCCGTGCGCAGCACCGCGCCGACATTGCCGGGGATGTCGGGCTGGAACAGGGCAAGGCGGATCATGGCCCCCGTAAAAGCCCGGAGAACATCCTGTTTGCAAGTTAAACAAACGGCGCTATTGGCCCCCTTAGCCGGGGGTATGCCCCGGCGGCGCGAGCTATGGGAAGCCAGGCCTATTCCGCTCCCGGTTCGTTCGCGCTCGGGGTTTCGCGACAAAAAGGCAGACCATGGCCACGATTGAGCAAACGCACAGCGATGAGGCGCTCGCCCCCGAAGGGCATCGCCGTCGCGATTTCATCAACATTGCCGCCGTTGCGTTCGCCGGTGTCGGCGGGGCCGCGTTCGTCGCGCCGCTGGTCAACCAGATGAACCCGGCCGCCGACGTCCTCGCGCTCGCCTCCACCGAGGTGGATCTGTCGCAGATCCAGCCGGGGCAATCGATCAAGGCCATCTACCGAAAACAGCCGCTCTTCGTCCGTCACCTGACGGCCGAAGAGATTGCTGCCGCCAACAAGGTCGCGGCCGACACGCTGCGCGATCCGCAGACGCTGGCCGACCGCACCAAGCCGGGCAAGGAACAGTGGCTGGTCACGCTTGGCGTGTGCACCCATCTGGGCTGCGTGCCGCTGGGGGCCGCCGAGGGCGAGAATAAGGGCGAGTTCGGGGGCTATTTCTGCCCCTGCCACGGCTCGCACTACGATTCCGCCGGCCGCATCCGCAAAGGCCCGGCGCCGAAGAATCTCGAAGTGCCGGACTATGTGTTCCGGTCTGACACCGTCATCGAAGTGGGAGCTGCAGCATGAGCTTTCCCTGGGCAAAGCAGTATGAGCCGAAGCATCCGCTCATGAAGTATCTGGACGAGCGGCTGCCCGTGCCGCGGCTCGTCTACAACGCGGTCGGCGGCGGCTATCCGGTGCCGCGCAACCTCAATTATTTCTGGAACTTCGGCGTGCTTTCGGGCCTGGCGCTGGGCATCCAGATCATCACCGGCATCGTGCTGGCGATGCATTTTGCCGCCAACGGCCTGGTCGCGTTCGACTCGGTCGAGCACATCATGCGCGACGTGAATGCCGGCTGGCTGATCCGCTACATGCACGCCAATGGCGCGAGCTTCTTCTTCATCGTCGTCTACATCCACATTTTCCGCGGGCTGTATTACGGATCCTACAAGGCCCCGCGCGAGATGGTGTGGCTGCTCGGCCTCGTCATCTTCCTGCTGATGATGGCGACGGCGTTCATGGGCTATGTGCTCCCCTGGGGGCAGATGAGCTTCTGGGGTGCCAAGGTCATCACCGGCCTGTTCTCGGCAATCCCGCTGGTCGGCGAGCCGATCCAGATCTGGCTGCTGGGCGGCTTTGCGCCGGACAATGCGGCGCTCAACCGCTTCTTCTCGCTGCACTATCTGCTGCCGTTCGTGATCGCGGGCGTCGTGATCCTCAAGATCTGGGCGCTGCACATCCCGGGTTCGTCGAACCCGACCGGCGTTGAAGTGAAGCAGGCGTCGGACACCGTGCCGTTCCACCCCTATTACACGGCGAAGGACGGTTTCGGCGTCGGCGTGTTCCTGCTCGCTTATTGCGCGATGGTGTTCTTTGCGCCGAACTTCCTCGGCCATCCGGACAACTATATCGAAGCGAACCCGCTCTCGACCCCGGCCCATATCGTGCCTGAATGGTATTTCTGGCCGTTCTATGCGATCCTGCGCGCCTTCATCGTCGACTTCATCCTCACCGCCAAGCTGCTGGGCGTGGTCGCGATGTTCGGG
>DBAW01000267.1:5875-10682 GCA_002291855.1 Sphingomonas sp. UBA1000 | reverse complement strand
GGCGTGAGCCGCACCACAAACACCCCAATACCGCGACCCAAATCAAAGACCCGCACACCCACATTTCCGGCTTGACCGGGAGGCCCGGCGCGCCCACATGCAATCGGACAATAACAGTCTGATTGAACCTGAACGGCCCGCCCGAACCGATGCGCCTGTCCAACCTTGCCGATTATGCCGTGGTCATCATGGCCGCTGCCGCCCGTGCGGGCGATGGCGCGCGCCTGTCGGCCACCATCGTTGCCGATGAAACCGGCATCCCCCTGCCCACCACCCAGAAGCTGTTGCAGCGGCTGGGCCAGGCCGGGCTGTTCCGTTCGGCGCGCGGCGGCGGCGGCGGGTTCGTGCTCACCCGCGCCCCGGCCGATATCAGCCTTGCCGATATTGTCGAGGCGGTCGAAGGCCCGATCGCGATGACCGCCTGTGTCGAGGAAGGCCGGCACGATTGCGCGCTTGAAGGCGCGTGTCAGGTGCGCCCGCATTGGGGCGCGGTCAACGGCGCGATTCGCGCTTCCCTGTCGGGCGTCAGCCTGGCCACCCTAGCAGGAGCCGCCTGATGGCGACGCGCAACGAAGAAGCCCTGGCAGCCGCCGAAAAGCTGAGCAGCTATGAATGGGGCTTCACCAGCGAGATCGAACAGGAATTCGCCCCCAAGGGGCTGAACGAGGACATTGTCCGCTTCATTTCGGCCAAGAAGAACGAGCCGGAATGGATGCTCGACTGGCGGCTGAAGGCGTTCCGCCTGTGGCTGACGATGGACAGCCCCGACTGGGCGAAGCTGTCGATCCCGCCGATCGACTATCAGGACGCCTATTATTACGCGGCGCCCAAGCAGAAGCCGACGCTCAAGTCGCTCGACGAGCTCGATCCCGAAATCCGCCGCACCTATGAAAAGCTCGGCATCCCGATCGAGGAGCAGAAGGTGCTCGCCGGGGTCGAAGGCGCGCGCAAGGTGGCGGTCGATGCGGTGTTCGACTCGGTGTCGGTCGCGACCACGTTCCGCGAGGAGCTGAAAAAGGCCGGCGTCATCTTCCTGTCGATTTCGGAAGCGCTCCGCGAATATCCGGAGCTTGTCCGCAAATGGCTCGGCAAGGTGGTGCCGATCCACGACAATTATTTCGCCACGCTCAACAGCGCGGTCTTTTCCGACGGCACCTTCGTCTACATCCCCGAAGGCGTGCGCTGCCCGATGGAGCTGTCGACCTATTTCCGCATCAACGCCGCCAATACCGGCCAGTTCGAACGCACGCTGATCGTCGCCGACAAGGGCAGCTATGTCAGCTATCTCGAAGGCTGCACCGCGCCGATGCGCGATGAAAACCAGCTGCACGCCGCGGTGGTCGAGCTGATCGCGCTCGACGATGCCGAGATCAAATATTCGACCGTGCAGAATTGGTATCCGGGCGATGCCGAGGGCAAGGGCGGCATCTACAACTTCGTCACCAAGCGCGCGCTGTGTCAGGGCAAGAATTCCAAGGTGTCATGGACGCAGGTCGAAACCGGCTCGGCGGTGACCTGGAAATATCCGAGCTGCGTGCTCGCGGGCGAAAACTCGGTCGGCGAATTCTATTCGGTCGCCGTCACCAACAACCGCCAGCAGGCCGATACCGGCACCAAGATGATCCATCTCGGCAAGGGCAGCCGCTCGACCATCGTGTCCAAGGGGATCAGCGCCGGCCGGTCGGACAACACCTATCGCGGCCTTGTCCGCGTCGGGCCGACGGCGGAGAATGTCCGCAACTTCACCCAGTGCGACTCGCTGCTGCTGGGCGACCAGTGCGGCGCGCACACCGTGCCCTATATCGAGGTCAAAAACCCCTCCGCCCAGATCGAGCATGAGGCGACGACCAGCAAGATTTCGGACGACCAGCTGTTCTACGCGATGAGCCGCGGGCTGGGCCAGGAAGATGCGGTGGCGCTGATCGTCAACGGCTTCGCCAAGGAAGTGCTCCAGCAGCTGCCGATGGAGTTCGCGGTCGAGGCGCAGAAGCTGCTCGGGATCAGCCTTGAAGGCTCGGTCGGATAATCACGAAAGTCGCACAGACCCATGCTTGAAATCACCAATCTCCACGCCACCGTCGCCGACAAGCCGATCCTGAAGGGCCTGACCCTGTCGATTGGCGCGGGCGAGGTGCATGCGATCATGGGCCCGAACGGGGCCGGGAAATCGACGCTGTCCTATGTGCTGGGCGGGCGGCCCGGTTATGAAGTCACCGCGGGTTCGGTGACGTTCGATGGCCAGGATCTGCTCGCCATGGAGCCGCATGAGCGCGCCGCCGCCGGGCTGTTCCTCGGCTTTCAGTATCCGGTCGAGATTCCGGGCGTGTCGAACGTCCAGTTCCTGCGCACCGCCCTGAACGCGCAGCGCCGCGCGCGTGGGGAGGACGAGCTGTCGGCCGGCGATTTCCTGCGCCTCGCCCGCGCCCAGGCCGATGCGCTCGGCCTTGATATGGAGATGCTCAAGCGGCCGGTGAATGTCGGCTTTTCGGGCGGCGAGAAGAAGCGCAACGAGATGGTGCAGATGGGCATTATCGACCCGAAGCTCGCCATCCTCGACGAGACCGATTCGGGCCTCGACATCGACGCGCTGAAGGCGGTTGGCGAAGGCATCAACCGCATCATGCGCACCCCCGACAAGGCGGTGCTGCTGATCACCCATTATCAGCGGCTGCTCGATTATGTGCGGCCCGATTTCGTCCATGTGCTGGCCGCCGGGCGCATCGTCCGGTCGGGCGGGCCGGAACTGGCGCTTGAGCTGGAGCGCGACGGCTATGGAGCGCTCGCCGCGTGAGCCTCGCCCTCCCCTCTTCCCGTGACGAGGCCTGGCGCTGGGCCGATCTGGCGGCGCTGCCGGCGCTTGCCGCGGCCAGCCCGGCGGCGGAGCGCCCGGCGCTGCCGCCGTTCATCATCGGTGACAGCGCACGGCTGGTGTTCGTCAACGGCCGGATCGATGCGGCGCTGAGCGCGCCGGGCCCGGTCGGGCTGGGCCAGGTCGATCCGGCGACCGACCATCCGCTCGGGCGGCTGGCGACCGGCCCGGGCTGGCACCTCGATCTGCCGGCCGGCGGCGCGGCCGCGACGGTCGAAATCGTCCATGTGTCGACTGGCGGGGCCAATCATCTGCCCGGCCGGATCATGCTGGGCGAGGCCGCGCAGGCGGTGATCGTCGAGACGTTCATCGGCGATGGCTGGGCGAACCGGCTGACCGCGATCACGCTCGCGCCCGGCGCGCGGCTGACCCGGGTGGTGCGGCTGGCGCAGGACAGCGGCTTCCAGTCGCTGCGCGACGAAGCCGAGATCGGTGCCGATGCCCGGCTGACGACCACGGTGCTGGCACTGGGCGGCGCGGGCAGCCGCAGCGATGCCCGGCTGGTGACGACCGGCGAAGGCGCGGCGGCGGAAATGGGCGGGGCGCTGCTCGCGCGCGACGGCCAGCGTCATGAAGCGGCGGTCGTCGTCCGCCATGCCGCGCCCGGCGGCACGAGCAACCAGCTGTGGCGCGCGGTGGCCGACGATCAGGCGACGGCAAGCCTTGCGGCGCGGGTCGAGGTCGCGCGCCATGCCCAGAAGACCGATGGCGAACAGTCGCTGCGCGGGCTGTTGCTGCGCCGCACCGCGACCATCAATCTGAAGCCTGAGCTGGAAATCTTTGCCGACGACGTCAAATGCGCGCACGGCGCGACCGTGGGCGAGCTGGACCGGCAGGCGCTGTTCTATCTGGCGAGCCGGGGGCTGCCGCCCGCCGAGGCGCGGGCGATCCTGACCCGCGCCTTTGTCGCCGATGCGCTGGAGCCGGTTGCCGACGACGCGGTGCGCGCTGCGCTGCTCGCCGATGCCGCGCTGTGGCTGGGCGCGCGGGCATGAGCGCGGTGCTCCACGCCGCCGCCGATCCGGTGATCGCCGGGCATCGTGCCGATTTCCCGGCACTGCCCGAAGGCTGGTCCTATCTCGACACGGCGGCGACGGCGCAGAAGCCGCAGGCGGTGATCGACGCCGTCACCGACTGTTATGCGCGCGATTATGCGACCGTGCATCGCGGCGTCTATCGCCGCTCGGCCGACATGACGCTGGCGTTCGAGGCGGCGCGCGCCGCCGTCGCCCGCTTCATTGGGGCCGGGGCGGACGAGATCGTGTTCACCCGCGGCGCGACCGAGGGGATCAATCTGGTCGCGCAGAGCTGGGGCCGCGCCAATCTGAAGCCCGGCGACCGCATCCTGCTGTCGGCGCTCGAGCATCATTCGAACATCGTGCCCTGGCAGCTGATCCAGCAGGACACCGGCATCGGCATCGATGTCTGCCCGCTGACCGCCGATGGCCGGATCGACCTTGATGCCGCCGCGGCGATGCTGACCGAACGGCACCGGCTGATCGCCTTTGCGCATGTGTCGAACGTGCTTGGCAGCGTGCTCGATGTCGGCCGCACCGCCGCGCTTGCCCGCCGCGTCGGCGCGAAGCTGCTGCTCGACGGCTGTCAGGCGGCACCGCGCCTCGCGCTCGACATGGCGGCGCTCGACTGCGATTTCTATGTGCTGTCGGGGCACAAGCTTTATGGCCCGACCGGCATCGGCGTGCTGTGGGCGCGCGACGAGATTCTGGCGGCGATGCCCCCCTGGCAGGGCGGCGGCGCGATGATCGACCGGGTGAGCTTTGCCGGCACGAGCTTCGCGCCCGCCCCGGCGCGGTTCGAGGCCGGCACCCCGCATATCGAAGGCGTGATCGCGCTCGCCGCCGCCATCGCCTATGTCGAGGGGATCGGGATCGCGCGCATCCACGCCCATGAAGCCGCGCTGGTCGCGCTGGCGCGGGC
>DBAW01000267.1:4648-5479 GCA_002291855.1 Sphingomonas sp. UBA1000 | reverse complement strand
GGGATCGTCAGCTTCACCATGGCCGGCGCGCATCCGCACGACATCGGCACCATCCTTGATGAAAGCGGGGTGGCGATCCGGGCCGGGCATCATTGCGCCCAGCCGCTGATGGACGTGCTGGGCGTGCCCGCGACCGCGCGGGCCAGTTTCGGCATCTATAACGAACCGGCCGATGTCGAGGCGCTGCTGGCCGGGCTGAGGCGGGTGACGAGGATTTTCGGATGAACGAACAGAGCCGCATTGCCGTCGAACATGTCGATTCGGTGCCGCCGCCGCCGCGCGCGCGGGTGGAGGATGCGCCGGTGACGGCCGGGGCCGAGCCCGACACCGCCGAACCGCGCCGGCGCGATTATCTGGACGGGTTTCTGGCCGAAAAGCCCGCTGCCCTGCCCGCGGGCGCGCCGGGCGGCGAAATCTATGACGCGGTGATCGCCGCGCTCAAGGAGATTTACGACCCCGAAATCCCGGTCAACATCTATGACCTCGGGCTGATCTACGGTGTCGAGGTGAGCGATGGCGGCCACACCGTCGTCACCATGACGCTGACGACGCCGCACTGCCCGGTTGCCGAAACCATGCCAGGCGAGGTCGAGCTGCGCGTCGGCGCGGTGCCGGGGGTCGGCGATGTCGAGGTCAATCTGGTCTGGGATCCGCCCTGGAACCCGGCGCAGATGTCGGACGAAGCCAAGCTTGAACTGGGGATGCTGTGATGGCGACCACCACCCGCGCCCGCCCCGCCGCGCTGATCCTGACGCCGTCCGCCGAACAGCGAATCGCCGATCTGATGGCGCGCGCGCCTGAAGGGACGATCGGCGTCAAGCTGTCGACGCC
>DBAW01000267.1:0-4240 GCA_002291855.1 Sphingomonas sp. UBA1000 | reverse complement strand
CGCATCGACACGCCCGGCGGGACATTGTTCGTCGATGGCGGCTCGATCCTCTATCTGATCGGATCGACGATGGACTGGCGCGAGGATGATTTCACCGCCGGCTTCGTGTTCGCCAACCCCAATGCCAAGGGCAGCTGCGGCTGCGGCGAGAGCTTTACCGTTTAAGGGTTCGCGGGGTTCAGGGCGCGGCACTGGCCCGCACCCCCACCCGCTCAGAACCCAGTCTGCCAGCGCATCACCAGACCCATGTCATCGCCCAGCGCGACGAAATGGCCGGGATCGCGGCGCCAGAACAGATTGGCCCCGAACGATCCGCCCAGCGCCCGCCCGGCATAGCCGGCCTCGACCGCGATCTCGCGCCCGTCGGGGGTCAGGTTCAGCCGCCGCCAGTCGAACCGGGTGCTGCCATCGGCATAGTCATAGCCGGTCGGCAGCCGCACCGCGATCCCGCCCGCCCCGGCCAGCCCGACGCGCAGCGGCTGCGCGACCCTGAGCGCCAGCCGGTCGCCGGCCGCAAACAGCCCGGTGCGGGCAAGATCGAGCGCGAATGCGGTGCTGCCGAACGCCGCCCCCTCGGCCACCAGCCCGCCACCGTCCATCCGCGTCCAGCCAAGCCGCGCCGCCGCGCCCAGCGACCAGCCCGGCCCCGGGCTCCAGCGCGCGCCGACATCGCCGAACACGGTACGCGCGCCGCCGCCGCCAAAGGCCGCGCCGAACCGGCCGCCGAGCACGCTGCCGGCCTCGCGCATCACGCTCAGCCGCGCATCGAAGGCGACCGGACCCAGCGCCCGCCCAGCCCCCAGCCCGACCAGCGCATAGCCGGCCCGGTCGAGCGGGCGGCGCGGATCGCCGGGCAGCGCGCGCAACGCATCGCCCTGTTCGGCGACCAGGCTGAGGCCAAGGCCCGCCAGCCTGTGACTCACCCCCAGCGCGCTCGCGATCCGCCGGTCGAACCCCAGCGCGTCGCCCGGCGCGCGTGCCATCAGCAGGCCTTGTTCTGCGTGCCCGTCGAGCCGCGCCGCCAGCGCCGCGCCGCTCTGTCCGAAGCCGGCGGCAAGCGCCGTCCGGCGGCTGATCCGCCCGGCGACGAAGCCGGCAAGCGGCCGGGCAAAGCCCGCATCGGGGCGCCCCCCCGGATAGGCCGCCGGATCGGCATCGCCCGGCCCGGCGCGGCCGGCGGCGAGCGACAGGCCGAACGCCGCATCGCCCTGCGCCAGCCCGGCACCGCGCACCGGCTGGTTGAGGATCGGACCGAGCATCGCGCTGGGCGCGGTAACGCCGATGCCGCTGCCAAGATCGATGCCATAGGCCCGGCCGAATCCGTCGAGCATCACCGCGCTCAGGCCGCGCTGCACGGCATCGCCCATCGCCGGCGACAGCGTGGCGAGCGCAGCACCACCGGTCAGGCTGAACGCGGTGCCGGCCAGCGCCGCACCGCCGCGCGGGGCAAAGGCGCGGCCGATATTGAGCCCGCCCCGGCCATAAATGGCATCGGTGCCGGCTGCCCCCAGGTCATCGGCGCTGTCGAACAGGATCTGCGCGATCTGCGCCCCGGTCAGGTTCGGAAATGCCTGGGCGAGCAGTGCCGTCGCCCCGGCGATATGCGGCGCGGAAAAGGATGTGCCGGAATAAAGAAAGCTGGTCCCGGTTTCGTCGATCGCGCGCACCCGGCTGCCCAGTGCGGTCAAATAAAAGCCCGAGGCCGCGCCCGCGCGGTTGCTGAACTCGGCGATCACGCGCCCGGCATCATAGGCCCCGGCGATGATGATCTGGTTGCGCGCGATGACGCTGTCGGTGGCGATCGCCGCAAACGGATCGGGCTGGGCCGCGCCGTCATTGCCGGCGGAAATGACCAGCACCATGCCAGCGGCGGTCGCGCGCTGCATCGCGAGACGCAGCGCAGTGTTGGGCGCGTCCCCGCCCAGCGACAGGTTGGCGACGCGCGCGCCCTGCTGCACGGCAATATCGAGCGCGCGGGCAATGGCATTGTCGCTGTGCGAACATTCGCCCTGCGCGCCGGTGCAGCTGCCGATGCTGTCGGTGCGCAGCGCGAGCAGGGTCGCGCCAAAGGCGACGCCATGGGTGCCGACATCGTTGCGCGCGCCGAGCAGCACGCTCGACACCGCCGTGCCATGACCGCTTTCATCGCCGACGCCGCGCGTGCCGACGACATCGGTGGAGGCGGGCGACAGCCGCCCGGCAAACTCGGCATTGGCGGCGGCAACACCGCTGTCGATCACCGCCACCGTCACCCCGGCACCGCTGCCCCCGGCCTGATAGGCGGGCAGCGCATTGGCGAGCGCAAGGCCGGTCGAGCGCTGATATTCGGCGGTGTCGAAAGCAGGCGGCGGCGGCGTGGGCGATGGCGTGGCCACGGGGGGCGGCAGGGCCGGTGCAGGCGTCGACTGCACGCCGCCGCCGCCACCCCCGCCGCCACAGGCCGACAGCGCCAGCGCACATGCGCCGGCCATCAATCCGCGTGCCGATCCATATCCTGCCATGCTGCCCTCGCCCGGTCGCATGCCGGCATAGGCGACAGCCATTGCCGTTCGTTTAATGCCGCGCCCTGGCAGCCGACCGGCCACGGCGCGCGGCGATTGCCGCCCGGGCCGGGCGCGGCTAAGGCGAGGCCCGCCATGATCGCCCGCCTCTCCCATGTCCGCAACTGGATCTTCGATCTCGACAACACGCTCTATCCGGCGTCGATCGACCTGTTCGGGCTGATCGATGCCAAGATGACGCGCTTCATCCAGGATCTGCTCGGGCTGGACCGGGACGCGGCGCTCCGGCTGCAAAAGGATTATTTCCACGATCACGGCACCACCCTGTCGGGGCTGATGGCCGAACATGGCGTCGATCCGCACCATTTCCTCGATTATGTGCATGACATCGAGATGGATGTGCTGGCCGAGGACCGCCGGCTGGTCGATGCGGTGGCGCGGCTGCCGGGGCGCAAGCTGATCTTCACCAATGGCGATGCGCCCTATGCGCGGCGCGTGCTCGCCCGGCTGGGGCTGACCGATGCGTTCGAGGCGATCCACGACATCCATGCCTGCGCCTATGAGCCCAAGCCCAAGCCCGCCGCCTATCAGAGCATGTGCGCGGCGTTCGGCATCGATCCCAGCGAAAGCCTGTTCGTCGAGGACATGGCCCGCAATCTCCGGCCCGCCAAGGCGATCGGCATGACGACCGTGTGGGTCAATAACGGGTCCGAACAGGGGCGCGAGGCCGATGACAAGGCCTATGTCGATTTCGAAATCGCCGATCTGGGCGAATGGCTTCACGAGATTTTGGGGGACAGGACATGACCGATCCGATGCAGATCATCGACGCCGCCTGGGAGGCGCGCGACACGATCTCGGCCGCAACCGGCGGTGAGGTGCGCGACGCGGTCGATGCCGCGCTGGCGGCGCTCGATGCCGGCACGGCGCGCGTCGCCGAACCCGACGGCCAGGGCGGCTGGCGCGTCAACCAGTGGCTGAAGAAAGCGGTGCTGCTGTCGTTCCGCCTCAATGACATGGCCGCCATTGCCGGCGGCCCCGGCGGTGCCAACTGGTGGGACAAGGTGCCGTCCAAATTCGCCGGCTGGGACGAGGCGGCGTTCCGCGCCGCCGGCTTCCGCGCGGTGCCGGGCAGCATCGTCCGCCGGGGGGCGTTCATCGGCAAGGGCGCGGTGCTGATGCCCAGCTTCGTCAATATCGGTGCCCATGTCGGCGAAGGCACGATGGTCGACACCTGGGCGACCGTCGGGTCGTGCGCGCAGATCGGCCGCAACGTCCATCTGTCGGGCGGCGCGGGCATTGGCGGCGTGCTCGAACCGCTTCAGGCCGGGCCGGTGATCATCGAGGACGGCGCGTTCATCGGCGCGCGCGCCGAAGTGGCCGAAGGCGTGATCGTCGGCGAGGGCGCGGTGCTGTCGATGGGCGTCTATCTGGGCGCATCGACCAAGATCGTCGACCGCGCGACCGGCGAAGTGTTCATCGGCCGGGTGCCGCCTTATGCGGTCGTCGTGCCCGGCACCCTGCCCGGCCGCCCGCTGCCCGACGGCACGCCCGGCCCCAACCTGTATTGCGCGGTGATCGTGAAGCGCGTCGACGCCCAGACCCGCGCCAAGACCGGCATCAACGAGCTGCTGCGGGACTAAGACGGGCGCGGGGGCGGGAGTTGTTTGCGGTGCGGCGCTCGCCGCACGGGCGGGAGTCTTCGTTTGCGCGCCTGACGGCGCGGGGGCGGCACCGGC
>DBAW01000027.1 GCA_002291855.1 Sphingomonas sp. UBA1000 | reverse complement strand
CAGCGGCCGAGGGCGCGATTGCCGCGCTCGCCGCGCGCTGGGGCGCGCCCCGGCCCAGCCGCCGCTGCGCGGGGGCCGAATATCCGCTGATCGCGGCGGGAACGCTCGATTATGCGGTCTATTGGCGCACTTTGGTCTGGGACCATGCCGCCGGCGCGCTGATCCTTGAGGAGGCGGGCGGCGTCGCCCGCCGTCTCGATGGCAGCCCGTTTTGTCCGGCCGGGCCGGGGCATGGCGTGCTGCTGGCGCGCGATCCGGGGGTTGCCGCCGATATCGCGCCGTTTTTCGCCCCCGGCCTGCTGATGGCGAGCGCTGCCCGCGCGGCCTGATCCTGCGCCTCAGCCGCGCCTGACGTCGGCGAACGGTTCGGCCGTGACCGGATAGCCAAGCCCGTCGGGGATGCACAGATGCGCGGCCCCGTCGCGTTCCTCGATCCAGGGCGTGATCAGATCGACTGGATGAACGAGTGCATGGTCGCGCGCATCCTCGAAGCTGTCGAACAGCGCCAGCCGTTCCAGATTGCGCCTAGTGGGGAAGATCAGCTGCGCCTCGCCGCGCGCCGCCATGGCGAGCACCGCCGCAGCGCTCGCCCAGAAGGCGCGGACATTCTCTGTCCCGTCGGCGACCGGATCGGGCGCATCGGCCGGCACCGGGGCGATGTAGAAACGGGTGTCGAACGTCCGGCTTTCCTTGAAGTTGGGCCGCCAGCGCGCAAAGGGCGTGAGGTCGGCGGGCGTCAGCCCATAATCGCTGCCCGTTTCCTCGCGCGTTTCGCGCAGCGCCGCGATCCGCGCCGCTGCATCGTCGGGATCGAGCGCCCCCAGCCCCAGCGCGGGCAGCGCCGCCTCCACCCGGTCCTCGTCATCTATGCGCCCACCCGGAAACACCAGCGCGCCGGCGGCAAAGGCCATGATCGCGCCGCGTTCGACCATCAGTAGTTCGGGCGGGCCATTGGCGGCGGGGCGGAACAGGACGAGCGTGGCGGCGGGAATGGCATCTGACATGGATCAGGTCTTGGCCGAAAAACGCGCGGCAAGAAAGTCGATCAGTGCCGTCACCCGCGCCGGGCGCAGCGTGCCGGGCGGCGTCACCAGATGCAGCGCAATCGGCGGCCAGCGCCATTCGGTCAGGATCGCTTCCAGCCGCCCGGCGGCCAGATCGGCGTCGATGATGAAATCGGGCAGCACCGCGATGCCCAGCCCGGCCCGCACGCTGTGCAGCAGCGCCTCGCCGCTATTGGCGAGCAGCGGGCCCTGGGGGCGGACCGCGATCTCGCTGCCATCCGCCCCGGCATAGCGCCAGACATCGGTCGGCAGGTTGGTGTAGGACAAGCAGCGATGGTCGGCGAGTTGCGCCGGGTGCGTCGGCCGGCCGTGCCGCGCCAGATAGGCCGGGGCGGCAACCGTGTGGCGCGCGATCGGGGCCAGCCGGCGCGCGCGCAGCGAACTGTCGGGCAGCTGGGCGATGCGCAGCGCGACGTCGAACCCCTGTTCGACCAGATCGACCGCCCGGTCGTCCAGATGCAGGTCGACGGTCACATCGGGATAGCGGGCAAAGAAGTCGGGCAGGGCGGGGGCGATGCGTTCAAGCCCGAAGGTCATGGGTGCTGCCAGCCGGACGAGCCCGCGCGGGCTGAGCGCGGCATCGGCGGCATCTTCCTCCGCGCATTGCCCCTCGGCCAGGATGCGTGCGGCGCGCGGGGCGAGCGCCCGGCCGGTCTCGGTCAGCGACAGGGTGCGCGAGGTGCGGTGGAACAGGCTGGCCCCCAGCCGCTCCTCCAGCCGCGACACCGCTTTCGATACCGTCGCCTTGGACAGGCCGAGCGCGCGCGCCGCGCCGGTGAAGGAGCGGTGGTCGACGACATGGGCGAAAATCGCCCAGGCTTCGAAATCGGGCAGGCGCATAATGGGTCGATTGGCTCCTGAACGGAAACGATAGGTTTCCGACGTTTCTCTTTTCGGAATGATCCTGCGCGCTATCTGGTGATGGTGCAAGACGGGAGACTGTCGATGATCGAGAAACGAGCTTTTGCGACTTTGGGCCATGCCGATCATGGCTGGCTGAAGGCCCGGCACCATTTTTCCTTCGCCAATTATTACGATCCGGCGCGGGTCAGCTGGGGTGCGCTCCGGGTGTGGAATGACGATGAAATCGCGCCCAACAGCGGATTTCCGCCGCATCCGCACCAGAATATGGAAATCATTACCTATGTCCGCGCGGGCGCGATCACCCATCAGGATTCGATGGGCAATGTCGGCCGCACCGAAGCGGGCGATGTGCAGGTGATGAGCGCGGGCAGCGGCGTGCGCCATGCCGAATATAATCTCGAACCCGAAGTGACGCGCATCTTCCAGATCTGGATCGAGCCGAAGCGGCTGGGCGGCACGCCCGGCTGGGGCGCGAAGCCTTTTCCCAAGGGCGACCGGTCGGGCCGGTTCGTGACGCTGGCAAGCGGCTTTGACGACGAGATCGCGGCCGGTGCGCTGCCGATCCGCGCCGATGCCCGGGTGCTGGGCGCGACGCTCAAGGCGGGCGAGAGCATCGATTACGAGCTGGGCGAGGGGCGGCACGGCTATCTGGTGCCCGCGACCGGCGAGGTCGAGGTCGATGGCACGCTGTTGGCGGCGCGCGATGGTGGCGCGCTGTCGGGCGGCGGCCGGTTCCGCATCACCGCCCGCGCCGATGCCGAGCTGGTGATGGTCGATTCCGAATAATGCCGGGTCCGCAGATCCGCTGACCCGTTGATCAAGGGAGCATGTCGATGACGAAGCTGCTGGTGCTTTATTATTCCTCCTACGGCCATGTCGAAGCGATGGCCGAGGCCGTGGCCGAAGGCGCACGCGCCGAAGGGGCCGAGGTGACGATTGCGCGGGTGCCGGAAACGGTGCCGGCCGAAATCGCCGCCGCCGCCCATTTCCAGACCCCGGCCCATGCCGAGATCGCAAGCGTCGATGCGCTGGCCGATTATGACGCCATCGTCGTCGGCGCGCCGACCCGGTTCGGCCGCATGCCGTCGCAGCTGGCGGCGTTCCTCGACAAGGCGGGCGGCCTGTGGGCGCGCGGCGCGCTGAACGGCAAGGTCGGCGCGGCCTTCACCTCATCGGCCAGCCAGCATGGCGGGAACGAGACGACCTTGTTCTCGATCCTGACCAACCTGCTGCATTTCGGCATGACCATTGTCGGCCTGGACTATGGCTATCAGGGCCAGCTGGGCCATGACGAAGTGCGCGGCGGCGCGCCCTATGGCGCGACGACGATCGCCGGCGGGCAGGGCGAACGCCAGCCGAGCGAGGCCGATCTGGCCGGTGCGCGGTATCTGGGCGCCCGCGCGGCGCGCACCGCCGCCCGGCTCGCCAACTGACGGTCTGTCTGCATTTCCCTCTCCCGGTCCTCCGGGAGAGGGGGTAGGGAGCGGGGATGCTCGATGATCGCATCCTCTATATCGACGCCGAAGCGCTGGTGATCGACAAGCCTTCGGGCCTGCCGGTCGATCGCCCGCGCGACGGCACGCCGGCACTGGCCGATCTGGCCGACAGCCTGCGCTTCGGCTTTGCGCGGCCGCCGGGGCTGGTCCACCGGCTCGACCGCGACACCTCGGGCTGCCTGCTGC
This sequence comes from Sphingomonas sp. UBA1000, assembly GCA_002291855.1. Classification (GTDB taxonomy): domain Bacteria; phylum Pseudomonadota; class Alphaproteobacteria; order Sphingomonadales; family Sphingomonadaceae; genus Sphingomonas_B. The sequence goes on along the minus strand of DBAW01000027.1, from coordinate 6,545 downwards.
TTGCGCGCAATCATGGCGCGCACCGGCGGTTTTCGGCCAGCTTTGCCGAAGGCACGGTCGCCAAGACCTATCATGCGGTGCTGGCCGGCGTGCCGGAGGACGAGTCCGGCGTGATCGACCTCTCGCTGTCCAAGGTGTCGAGCGCATCGGGCGGCTGGCGCATCATCCCGGCGCGCAAGGGCAAGCCGGCGGTCACCCACTGGCAGGTCGAACGGGTGATTGGCGGGCGCGCCCTCGTCCGGTTCGAGCCGAAGACGGGGCGCACGCACCAGCTGCGTGTCCATGCCGCAAGCGGCCTTGGCCTGCCGATTATCGGCGATCCGACCTATGGCCCCACCGATGATGCTGGCGGCGATGTGCCGCTGCTGCTCCATGCCAGCCGGCTGGTGATGCCGCGCCGCACCAAGCCCGCGATCGACGTCGCAGCGCCGCTGCCCGCACGCTTCGGCGCGTTCGCCCCGGCCGGGGCGGGCTGACGCCGTGGCGGCACCCGACCTGCTGCGGCTGCCCGAAGCGGCGATCGAGGAACGCTTCCTCGCCGCCACCGGGCCGGGCGGGCAGAATGTCAACAAGGTGGCGACCGCCGTGCAGATCCGGCTCGACGTGTTCGCGCTGCGCCTGCCGCCGCCCGTCTATCAGCGGCTGAAGGAACTGGCCGGCAGCCGCTGGACCAAGGAGGGCGAGATCGTGATCACCGCCCGCGCCCACCGCACCCAGGATGCCAACCGCCAGGACGCGCGCGCCCGGCTGGCCGAGCTGGTCGGCCGCGCGTTCGAGCGCCCGGCCAAGCGCGTCAAGACGCGCCCCAGCCGCGCCGCCAAGGCCCGACGCGTCGATGCGAAGAAAAGCCGCAGCATCGTCAAGCAGGGGCGGGGGCGGATCACCCCGGACTGACCGAGGGGCGCAACGGGCAGGGCTTGCAGGCGGGGGCCGGCGTCCCTAACTGCCGACGCCTCAGACGGGAACCAGCCATGTACAAATTCGACATCGCCGCCGGCAGCAAGGCCGAGCTTTACCGCGATCTGGCCGGCGCGCTCGATGCGCTGACGGCGGGCGAACGCGATGCCATTGCCAACATGGCCAATGCCGCGGCGCTGATCTACGAATATCTGCCCGATCTGAACTGGGCCGGTTTCTACCGGCTGATCGGCGACGAACTGGTGCTTGGCCCGTTTCAGGGCAAGACCGCGTGCATCCGCATCGCCATCGGCAGCGGCGTGTGCGGCACGGCGGCGGCGACGCGCGAGATCCAGCTGGTGGCGGATGTGCATGCCTTTCCGGGCCATATCGCCTGCGACGCCGCCTCGGCATCCGAACTGGTGGTGCCGGTGATCCATGACGGGCGGCTGATCGGCGTGCTCGATCTCGACAGCCCCAGCCTTGCGCGCTTCGATGCCGAAGATGCGGCGGGCTGTGCCGCGCTGATGGCGCTGATCGCCCCGCGCATCGCGGGGTGATCCAGCCCTGCTCTAGCTCAGCCGGTCGACCGCCTCGGGCGACAGCGAGCCTGGAATGATCATGATCGGGCAGCGCAGCCGCCCGGCATCGGCCCCGGCGAAATAGCTGACCAGCGGGCCGGGCGCGCCGCTTGCCGCCGCGCCCAGCACCAGCGCCGCCACCTCGTCATGTTCGGCGAGCAGCGCGCGCACCACCTGCACCGGATCGCCCTGACGGACCATGATCGACGGGCGGATCCCCGCTTCCTCGACCAGCGTGCCCGCGGCGGCGGCGACCAGCGCTTCGGCGCGCTGGCGCGCCTCATCCTCGATGGTCGCCTGCACGCCGCCCCATTGCACGAACTCGGCCGGCTCGATCAGCGCCAGCACCAGCACTGCGCCGCCGGTCTTGGCCGCCCGGCGCGCGGCAAAGCGCAGCGCCAGTTCGGCCTCTTTCGTCTCGTCCACGACAGCCAGATAGGTCCGCATGGCCACACCCCTAAGCCATTTCGAAAAGGCTGGATGAACCAATGGCCGCGCCGCTGCAAGCGCTTGACCCGATGGGGCCGCTTGGCCGAAGGAGCGCAGCGCACGAAGACGTAAAGGAAGATCCATGCCGATCGAGCTCAAAATGCCCGCCCTGTCGCCGACGATGGAGGAAGGCACGCTCGCCAAGTGGCTCGTCAAGGAAGGCGATGCCGTTCGCTCGGGCGATATTCTCGCCGAAATCGAGACCGACAAGGCGACGATGGAGTTCGAGGCGGTCGATGAAGGCATTGTCGCGCAGATTCTGGTCGCCGCCGGCACCGACGGGGTCAAGGTCGGCACGGTGATCGCGCTCTTGGCGGGCGAAGGCGAAGAGGCCGGTGCCGTGGCCGCTCCGGTGCCCGCCGTCGCGCCGGCTCCGGCTCCGGCCGCTGTTGCTGCGCCCGCTCCGGCCCCTGCGGCTGCTGCGCCGTCGCCCGCGCCGGTCGCGGCCGCGCTGTCCGGTGATCGCATCAAGGCATCGCCGCTCGCCCGCCGGCTGGCCGAGGCACGCGGCGTCGATCTGGCGGCGCTGACCGGGTCCGGCCCGGGCGGGCGGATCGTCAAGGCCGATGTCGATGCCGCCGGCGCGCCCGCCGCCGCTGCGCCGGTTGCAGCCCCGGTTGCCGCTTCCGCCCCGGTCGTCGCGGCCCCGGTTGCGGCAGCTGCGCCCGCTGCCTTTGCGACCGACATTCCGCATGAAGCGATCAAGCTCAGCAACATGCGCAAGACCATCGCCCGCCGCCTTACCGAGGCGAAGCAGACGATCCCGCATATCTATCTGACGCTCGACGTGCGGCTGGATGCGCTGCTCAAGCTGCGCGGCGAGCTGAATGGCGCGCTGGCCGCCCGCGGCGTCAAGCTGTCGGTCAACGACATGCTGATCAAGGCGCTGGCCGTCGCGCTGCGTCAGGTGCCGGAATGCAATGTCACCTTCGCGGGCGACCAGCTGATCAAATACAGCCGTGCCGACATTGCGGTCGCCGTTTCGGTGCCCAACGGGCTGATCACGCCGATCATCACCGGGGCGGAGGCCAAGGGCGTCGCCGCGATTGCCAGCGAGATGAAGGAGCTGGCCGGCCGCGCCAAGGACGGCAAGTTGCAGCCGCACGAATATCAGGGCGGCACCGCCAGCCTGTCGAACATGGGCATGTTCGGGATCAAGCAGTTCGAGGCGGTGATCAACCCGCCCCAGGGCATGATCATGGCCATCGGCGCGGGCGAGAAGCGGCCGTTCGTGATCGACGACGCGCTGCAGATCGCGACCGTCATGTCGGCGACGGGCAGCTTCGACCACCGCGCCATTGACGGGGCGGACGGGGCGCGGCTGATGCAGGCGTTCCGCGAGATCGTCGAGCAGCCGCTCGCGCTTGTCGCCTGATCGGCGCGGCAATGGCCCCGACGCCTACCTCCGAAACGCCTGCCCCCGAAATGCCCGCGCCCCCGGCCGGTGAGCCGGCGCTGCGCGTCACCACCATGCCTGCCGACGCCAATCCCTATGGCGATATCTTCGGCGGCTGGCTGATGAGCCAGATGGACATGGCCGCCGGGCTGGTCGCGGCGCGCCATGCCAAGGGGCGGGCGGTGACCATCGCCGTCGACGCGATGCAGTTTCACCGCCCGGTCGTCGTCGGCGACGAGGTGTCGGTCTATGCCCGGCTGGTCCGGGTGGGGCGCACCAGCATGACCATCGAGGTCGAAAGCTGGTGCCGCGACCGGCATGGCGAGCAGTTGTGCAAGGTCACCGAGGCGCGGTTCGTGTTTGTGGCGATTGACGAGGCGCGGCGGCCGCGCGCGATCGCGGCGGGCTGACGATATTTCTGGCACCCGCGGGTGCCGCCGGGCCGCATCCGCCGGATGCTGCCCGCATCAACGATGGATGGTGACGCGAACATGGCGGAAAATTACGATCTGGTCGTCCTTGGTTCCGGTCCCGGCGGCTATGTGGCGGCGATCCGCGCCAGCCAGCTGGGCCTGAAGACCGCGATTGTCGAGCGCGAGTCGCTGGGCGGCATCTGCCTGAACTGGGGCTGCATCCCGACCAAGGCGCTGCTGCGGTCGGGCGAGATGCTGCACCATATGCGCCATGCCAAGGATTACGGGCTGGTCGCGGAAAAGATCGGCGCGGATCTGGGTGCGGTGGTCAAGCGCTCGCGCGGGGTGGCCAGGCAGCTCAACCAGGGCGTCACCCATCTGATGAAGAAGAACAAGATCACCGTGCATATGGGCGAGGGGCGGCTGACCGCCCCCGGCCGGCTGACCGTGACCGGCGCTGACGGCAAGGCGACCGAACTGGCGGCCAGGAACATCATCGTCGCCACCGGCGCGCGGGCGCGCGAGCTGCCGTTCGCCAAGGCCGATGGCAAGCGGGTGTGGACCTATCGCCACGCGATGGTGCCGACCGAGCTGCCGTCGCGGCTGCTGGTCATCGGATCGGGCGCCATCGGCATCGAGTTTGCCAGCTTCTACAACGATATGGGCGCGAAGGTGACGGTCGTCGAGATGATGGACCGCATCGTGCCGGTCGAGGATCACGAAGTCTCGGCCTTTCTCGAAAAGGCGCTGGTCAGGCAGGGCATGACGATCATGACCGGCGCGGGCGTGGGCGCGCTCGAGGTCGGCGCGGACGGCGTGACCGCAAAGCTCAAGGACAAGAGCGGCAAGGAGCTGACCGAGACGTTCAGCCATGTCATCGTCGCGGTCGGCATCGTGCCCAACACCGGGAATATCGGGCTGGCCGAGCTGGGCGTCGCGATGGACGAGCGCGGTTTCCTGAAGACCGACGCCATGTGCCGCACCAACGTGCCCGGCATCTGGGCGATCGGCGACATCACCGCGCCGCCCTGGCTGGCGCACAAGGCGAGCCATGAAGGCGTGATCGCCGCCGAGGCGATTGCCGGCCACCACCCCCATGCGATGGACCCGCGCAACATCCCCGGCTGCACCTATTGCCACCCGCAGGTGGCAAGCGTCGGCCTGACCGAGGCGCGGGCGCGCGAGGCGGGCTATGACGTCAAGGTCGGCAGCTTCCCGTTCATCGGCAATGGCAAGGCGATTGCACTGGGCGAGGCCGAAGGCTTTGTGAAGACGGTGTTCGATGCCGCGACCGGCGAACTGCTCGGCGCGCACATGGTCGGCACCGAAGTGACCGAGCTGATCCAGGGCTTCACCGTCGGCAAGACGCTGGAGACGACCGAGGCCGAGTTGATGGCAACCGTTTTCCCGCATCCGACGCTGTCGGAAATGATGCATGAAAGCGTGCTCGCCGCCTATGGACGCGCGCTCCACATCTGACGGGGCCGGCGCGGTCGGCCCCGCCCGCGCCGCATCGCCGGCTTTTTCCTGACCGGCCGTTACGGGCGGCGGGGGAGGCGGAACTTGTCTCTCCCGGCGCGCGTTCGGCGGCGCTGAAGGAGATTGACGATGGTGACACGCCCGATGCTGCTCGCCGCTGCCGTCCTGTTGACCGCGAGCGGCTGCAACCAGGCCGGACAGCCCGGTGCGGCCGGCGCGGACAATGACATGGCCGCGCGCAACCCCGCCGACGCGCCCGCAATGGCCGGCGACGCTTCCGGCGCCGGCAATCCGGGTGCCGCTGCTGGTCAGGACATGCCGATGGCGGCCCCAACCACCGCGCTCGCCTTCATCACCGAGGCGGCGGCGAGCGACATGTTCGAGATCGAGACCGGCCGGCTGGCCCAGGAACGTGCGACCCGCGCCGAGGTCAAGCAGTTCGCGCGGATGATGGTCGAGGATCATGGCCGCTCCTCCGCCGAGCTGAAAAAGCTGGCCGGCGGGCTGACCCCCGCGGTCACGCCGCCGACTGGCCTGCCGGCGCCGCTGCAGACGCGCCTCGACGCGCTGCGTGCGGCCGACGGGGCCGCGTTCGACCGGCTTTACCTCGAGCAGCAGGCAGCGGCGCACGACAATGCACTGGCGCTTCACCGCGCCTATGCCGAGCGCGGCGACAATGACGCGCTGCGCAGCTTTGCCGACAGGACCGCCGGGGTCGTCGAGCGCCACCGTGAACAGGTCCGCACCCTCTCCGCCGGCTGACCGGGCCGGGGCGGAGACCCGCCAAATCGGCACGACATGCTTGTCAGCCCGCCCGGCTCCTGCCAGCACAGCAGCCGGGAGGATTGATGATGCGCATGAATGTGATTGGCCTGACACTGGGAACGGCGCTGGCGCTGGGCGGCATGGCCGGGGATGCGCGGGCGGCGGGGGACAAGGTCGTCGTCGTAACCGCGGCCCGCATGGTCGATGTGCTCGCCGGCCGCATGGTCGAACGGCCGGTGGTGGTGATCCGCGACGGCCGCATCGCCTCGGTCGGCACGCAGGCACCTGCCGATCTGCCCGCCGATGCCAAGCGGATCGATCTGGGCGACCGGACGATCCTGCCCGGGCTGATCGACATGCATGTCCATCTCGACAGCAATCCGGTCTATGGCGGCTATACCGGGCTTCAGTTCACCGATCTGTTCTGGGCGGTGCAGGGCGTCGCCAATGCGCAGTCGATGCTGCGCGCCGGCTTCACCACCGTGCGCAATGTCGGGTCGGCTGATTATGCCGATGTCGCCTATA
>DBAW01000023.1 GCA_002291855.1 Sphingomonas sp. UBA1000 | reverse complement strand
GGTCGATCCGCACCGCATGACTGTAGCCCACCGGGCGTCATAGGCGCTGCTGCTGACCGGGCGGGCGCGACTGTGCCGGCGCCTGTCCCACAGGCCGCGCAGGGACGCCCCATCACCTAGAGCGGCCGATCCGATTGCATCGGATCGGCCGCTCTAGGTCTTCGGTTTGATGCATTTTTCCGAGCCGCCGGGTGAGTCCACCCGGCTTGAAAATGCTCTAAGCCGCATGAACGTTCGGCGCGATCTCCGCCCGGTCGCGGCCGGCGTCCTTGGCGGCATAAAGCGCGCGGTCAGCGGTCTTGTAGAGCATCATGAAGTCGCTGCCCGGCGGCACGCACGATACGCCGGCACTGGCGGTCACGCTGATGAACAGGTCGCCGGCCTGCACCTGTTCCTCGGCAATCGCGGCGCGCGCCTGATTGGCGAACTCGATGGCGCGGGCGGGGCAGAGATTGACGGCGAGCAGCCCGAATTCTTCGCCGCCCAGGCGCCCGATCGCCCGCGCATCCGGCACCCAGGACAGGGCGGCTGCCACCGCGCGCAGCACAGCGTCGCCGGCATCATGGCCATGCCGGTCATTGACGCGCTTGAATCGGTCAATGTCGAGCAGCACCAGCGTCACCGGGCCGGTTTCCAGCAGCATCGCCTCCGCCCGCTCGACAAAGCCGCGCCGGTTGAGCAGGCCGGTCAGCGGATCGGTCACGGCTAGCCGGGTCATCAGGCTGCTTTCCGCCTGCGCCGCATCGCGCTCGATCCGCACCGACCAGAGCTGGATGGCGACGATGATCGTCAGCCACACCGTCTGCAGCGCGCACGCGCCCAGCACCAGATACATGCCGCCGGCATCATCCTCTGCGATGCCGCGATCGGCAAAGATGCTCCACAGCACGGCGAGCATCGGGATCGTGAACGACAGCAGGAAATCGCGTGCCTGCGCATTGCCCCGCCGCCATTGCCCCAGGCACAGGGTTATAAGGGCCACCGCCGCCACCAATATGGTGGTGTTGAGCGCCGTGGCGGCCAGCGGCAGCGACGCCCCCGGGCAAAAGGCCGCAACGCCCCCCAGCGCCGCAACCAGGATCGCCAGCATCATGGTGCCGGTCCGCACCGGCCGCGACAGCGCGTGTCCGGCGCTTGCCAGCAGGAATCCGATCGCGCAGCTGATCGCCGCGGTAGCGAACAGCGTTGCCAGCCGCGCCGCGACCGGGCCGGCCATTCCCGGTGCCACGAACAGCGCCGTCTGCGTCCAAAGCAGCGCCCAGCCGAGCACGCATGCCGCCCAGAGCGCGTTCCACACCGGCGGGGTGCGGCGGGCGGCAAAGGCGATCAGCAGATTGCCGATCAGCGACAGGGCAAGCAGGGCGAGTGCCGCACCGATCACCACGGCCTGGCCCATCTCCGCCTGGCGGGAGCGCGGGCCGCCGATGCCGATATCGATCAGCCGGTCCCAGTCGGCCCGGAAAAAGCCGATGCGGACGGAAGTGACGGGGGCCGCCCGCGCGGGGGGCACGAATGTCACCCGGCCGCCGACCTGCCAATGGCTGCCGAAATCGCCGGCGCGGACATTCTGCCGGTGGGTCGTACCGTCTGCATAGCGGAACACGGCCTCGACCGCCTCGGCCCGGGTGACGCGGACGCTGACGACCGGTGCGGCGATGCCCGGCACGGCATCGATCCACAGCCAGCCCGACCGATAGCCCCCCGGCGATATGCTGCACGCAAGCGAAGCGGCACCACGCACATCCGGACAGGTATGGGGCAGCGACGGGGCCGGTGCCGCAGCCGCAATTGCGGCCCCGCACATCGCCACCAGGCCGACGAGCAGCCGCATCATGGCCGACATCCACCGCACGCCGTCAGTCCTTGCCCTCCGCCCGCGCCGTCATCCGCGCCTGTCATCAATGCTTCGCACAAAAATGCCGAATGTTCCAACGCGATGCCGCGCGCGCGCGCCGGCGGCGGGGGGCGCGGGGCACAAAAAGGGGCGCGGCATCCACCCGGCGCCGCGCCCCCCTGCCTGCATGCGGAGCTGATATTCCGAGCCGCCGGGTGATCCCGCCCGGCGCGAAATGCGTCAGCCCTCGGCCGCCTCGGACTGGAGCTGGATGAAGTTCTGCAGCCCCATCAGCCGGATCTGGTCCTGCATCTTCTCGATGGTGTCGACATGCTCCTCCTCGCTTTCGAGGATGCGCTGCAACAGGTCGCGGCTGACATAGTCGCGCACATGCTCGCAATGCGCGATCCCTTCGCGCAGCAGCGGGATGGCGTCGTTTTCCAGCGCGAGGTCGCAGGACAGGATTTCCTCCACCGTCTCGCCGATGCGCAGCCGGCCGAGCATCTGGAAGTTAGGCAGCCCGTCGAGGAACAGGATGCGCTCCGCCAGCCAGTCGGCGTGCTTCATCTCGTCGATCGACTCTTTATATTCGTATTTGGCGAGCTTCTTCACGCCCCAATGCTCGAGCATCCGGTAGTGAAGGAAATACTGGTTGATCGCCGTCAGCTCGTTCTTGAGCGCGTCGTTCAGAAACTGGATAACCTTGGGGTCGCCCTGCATGTTCTTGCCTCCGTCTGGCGCGGCTTATAGCGCCGAACCGGGGCAAAATCATCAAAAAATGGCGGTTTTCCGTGCACTTGCGGTTGTGAAACCGCTAGTCACTCGCACGAGCGTCTGCGATCACTTCGCGGGCATAGGGGATGCACTGGCCACAGCGCGGGCGGCATCCCAGCGCCTTATAGGCCGATAACGGATCGCAATAGCCCTGCCGCGCGGCCTGGCGCACATCGCGTTCGCGAATCGCATTGCAGTTGCAGACAATCATTGCCTGATCCGCGTAGCAAAACTGCGATTGCCTCGCAATAGCCGGCAATGGCGCGGGCCAGGCCGATGCGTCGGCCGGACGCAAAACCCGCCCGAATCCGGCGGTTTCCGGCGCGGCGGCGAATCAGCGGCGTGCCCGCGTGCGGGCCCGGCGGGTCAGACGCGGGTGGCGAAGGGGGTGAAATCGGTCTCGGCGTCGAACACGTCCACGCCCTCGCGCCGCTTCAGCCAGCCGACGACGACATAGGTGACCGGGGTCAGCAGCGCTTCCCAGCCGACCTTCAGTGCCCATTGCGTCGCCAGCACCTGGATCACCAGCGCCTCGGTCCACCCCTCTGCACCCCAGAATGCGAGCGGGTAGAAGATCAGGCTGTCCACCCCCTGTCCGGCAAAGGTCGATCCGATGGTGCGCGCCCACAAATGCCGCCCGCCGGTCCACAGCTTCATCCGCGCCATGACATAGGAGTTGACGAACTCCCCGGCCCAGAATGCGAGCATGGAGGCAAAGACGATGCGCGGCACCTGCCCGAACACCGCTTCATAAGCGGCCTGATTGCCCCAGTCGGGCGCAGGCGGCAGTGCGACGACCACGAACGACATGAACGCCATGAACAACAGCGCGCCAAAGCCCGCCCAGATCACCCGCCGCGCCCGCGCATAGCCGTAAACCTCGGTCAGCACGTCGCCGATCACATAAGATACGGGGAAAAACAGGATGCCCGCGCCGAACGGCCATGGGCCGATGCCGGGCAGGGTGATTTCCGCCACCTTGCCCGCGCCCAGCACGTTCGACAGCAGCAGGATGGTGACGAATGCCGCCATCACCAGATCGAATGTGCGGAAATGCGCGCCCTGAAGCGCCCGCGCATCCACCGCGCGGATGCCGCTGCCCTGCCCGTGATCGCTCGTCATGACGCCCCTTTTGCCGCTCGCGCCACCGTATCGCGGTTTTCGCCCGCCGCAAACCGCGCTAAGGCACTCGCCACGCGCCCGTAGCTCAGCTGGATAGAGCACGAGCCTTCTAAGCTTGGGGTCGCAGGTTCGAACCCTGCCGGGCGCGCCACTTTGCGGGGAATGACAGTTTTGATCCGCTTTGAAGCACGGCAAGCGGCCGTTCGCTCGCGTGATGACTGTCGGCTGGTCTCTACCCAAAGCCAGTCGTTCGCGACAGTCACAGCGAGAGTCTGGTCCTGACTGAAGATGACCATAAAGTATTTCGAAGAATTTAGTCCGCGATGAGCCTTTCTCCGGTCTTGAACAACTCTCACAGATTTCCCGAGGCGACCAGTCCTAGGCAGGTTAAATCGCAAGCTCCTAGGGACCAAAGACGTCTGCCTTTAGGCGATCATAAATCGCCAATCCGGGCGTGAGTAGTGGCGCGAGGCACTGACGCGCAAACGCGGCCTGATCGTTACCGCATCCAGTCAACTGCAGGTCGCGCCTAATGAAATCGAAGATTTGCGGCGCCGCCTTCTTTGTGTCGTCAATCGCGTTCTTACGAGCTACGCTAGCGGCCAGAAACTCCTGCTTCTTCGACAATGCTGCTGGCCCGTCGTCTTCCCGGCCTGCATTTTTATACAGTTTCAGGATCACCTCGTCGTCATAAAGGTAGGACTCGATGTTTCGTAGACTTAACACCCGTAGTCCTTGCTCCTTCCACTCTGCGATATCTGTTGCGGTATGGTCGTCGCGGTCGATCAGGCGAACCACGTCGACGCCTGTCAGAATTGTAGGAAAAACCGACGCGAATTTCAGACGATCGGCAGACACATCGTGAGAGTTCCCACCTGATACAAATTTACAGTCCGGGAATTCCTGCTCGAAGATAATGTTGTAGCAGCGAGCGTCGTGAGCCTCGTTCTTGCCGCCGATCGGCGTCGTCGGGCTCCCCTCGCAGATCACAATCTTTCTCGGTGCCACGAGTTCAGAGAGGTCATCGAGAGCAACCTTCAGAATGCGCTCCCAAAATGCTCGGCTCGGCTCTTGGGGCGTTAACGTGACCGGCGCATCATAGTCATGGCCCTCGAAGTCGAGGAAGATGACTTCTCCAGGAAAGGCGCGATGTAGTTCGAGGGCCTTTCTCATCATGCCGATGGAGTGGGTCGCGATCCACAATTGGGATCCTGCTGGGATCAAATTGTAGAGCTCACCCAAAAGCTGGCCCTGAAGGCGCGTATTCATGTGCGTTTCGGGTTCGTCGATGGCGAAGACGGTATCGTCGAACGTTCGCGTTTTGACTATGAGGTCTAGCAACAAATCGAATGCCGCTTTTTCCCCTCCAGATAAATTTTTGTAGCTAAACCGCTGCGCAGCCCCCTTCGTGAACCGGAAAGTGCCTTCCGCAAGCGGGTTTCCCAGCGTATTCATTTCAAGGTCAGGGAAAAGCCTGCCAACAGCCCTTTTAATGTCGCCAATCGACTCCTCTCTGAAATCTTTCAACGACATACTTTCGTCGTAGGCATCGAATGCATCCTCGAGCGCTCTCGAGGCAAGCATCTGAAAATTCTGCGAGACTGCACTGTCCTGATCGATCATCCGACTTAGCCGCGGGTGCTCACTCGGATCGTTCTGGCGCGCAAGCCCACCGAGCTGAAAGTCAGATTCGTTTCTGTATGCCGACCGAAGATAGTAGCTCTTCCTGCCGTTAGGCTGTCCGTGGAACTCGATCTGCACCTGCTGGCCAGTCCAGGCAGCGTCCTGACAGTCCCTGCTATGGTAGCTGCCCTCCCAGGAGACAGCCCACCTACCTATCGCGCGGTGATGGATCGAAAACGCATCGAGGATTGAGGACTTTCCCGAACCATTTGGTCCGGCCATGACGACCAAGCGCGCGGGGGGCAATCCAGCGATGTGAAGGTCAGAGAAGCGGCGGAAGGCTTTCAGACGAATAGACTTTATCTGCATTGGCCGATGCTGCCATGAGCCCAAGTGTTAGGCAACTGAATACTAAAGTAATTAGGGTGGATCATCGAGAGCCGCGCCCTCCTGGCATCCGGTGTGTAGCGAACGGTTTTCTGTTCCGAGCAACGTCATATCGGTCAGCGCCTACGGCCAATTTCGGTCACCATGCCGATCTAGCGGGACGAGCCTCGAGCGGCAGCTCATGGCGGTATCTGCCGGTAGATCTGTGGTAGCGGCACGGCAGCTAAGTCCCATCTCAAGCCATCGCGGCCATGGGCAACCTTTGTCGCCATTTGGGCGAGTGGCGAGCCAGTCACAAAGTCCGACGGCACTGCATCCGATCCCGCGCAACGGATCCTCGCCCCAGCCGCAGGCCGCTCGCGCCACCATCCCCACCCCCGTTTTGCATTCGGCGGATTGAACTCTACAAGGAGCGCGCCCTGAGGGGAGGCGCATTCCGGACGCGATATGGCGAAACAGACCAAGGCACCCACCATCAACGATGTCGCCCGACTGGCCGGGGTGTCGAAAAAGACCGTCAGCCGGGTGATCAACCGGTCCGCGCTGCTGAGCGAGGAAACGCGGGTGCGGGTGGAGACGGTGATTGCCGATCTGGGCTATGTGCCCAATCCGCAGGCGCGGGCGCTGGCGCTGCGGCGCAACTTTCTGCTCGGGCTGCTGCACGACAATCCCAATGCGCAGACGGTGCTCAACTTTCAGGAAGGCGTGCTCGACGCGATCCGCGACACCGAATTCGCGCTGGTCGTGCGCCCGGTCGACCGGCATTCGCCGACGATGATGGACGATATCCGCCGCTTTCTGGAACAGCAGCGGCTTTATGGCGTGCTGATCCTGCCGCCGATTTCGGAGAATGACGCGCTGGCCGAACTGTGCCTGGAAATGGGCTGCGGCTATGTCCGCATGGGATCGGCGATGCTTGACGATGGCGATCACATGGTCGCCTCCAACGACCGCGAGATGGTGGGACAGGCGGTCGATCATCTGGTCGAGCTTGGCCACCGGCGGATCGCGCTGATCGAGGGGCCGACCGGCTTCCGCTCGGCGCTGGAACGGCGCGAGGGCTTTCTGGCCGCGATGCAGGCGCACGGGCTGAGCGTGCCGCCGGACATGCATGCGCAGGGCAGCTACCGGTTCGATTCGGGCATGGCGGCGGCGGCGCAATTGCTCGATGCGGCGGAGCGGCCGACGGCGATCTTTGCCAGCAATGACGAAATGGCGGCGGGCGCATTCCATGCGGCGCGGCTGCGCGGCCTCAACGTGCCAGAGGATCTGTCGATCATCGGGTTCGACGATTCGCCCATCGCCGCCCATATCTGGCCGCCAATGACCACGGTCGGCTGGCCGGTGCGCGGAATGGGGCGCGCCGCCGCGCTGAAGCTGATCGCGCCGGACGATCCCGCCGCTCGGGGCGCGCGCTTCCTCGCCCGGCTGGTCAAGCGCCAGTCGGTCGCGCCGCCGCGCGGCTGATCGGCCGCCACTTCGCGCTGCCACCGGTCAAAAGGCGGTTGAACCCCCGGGCCGATTGCGGCTAGTGAGGGGCATGACACCGGTTTCCACGAGAGGCCGCACAAGGAGGGATTCCAGCCATGAAAATCGCGCTCATCTCCGAAAACAGCCAGGCCGCCAAAAACGCCATCATCCATGATGCGCTGACCGCAGTGGCCGAGCCGCTGGGGCATCAGGTGTTCAATTATGGCATGTATTCGGCCGAAGATGCCGCCTCGCTGACCTATGTGATGAACGGGCTGCTCGCGGGCATTCTGCTCAACAGCAAGGCGGCCGATTTCGTCGTCACCGGCTGCGGCACCGGCATGGGATCGATGCTTGCCTGCAACGCCATGCCCGGCGTGTTCTGCGGGCTGGTGATCGACCCGACCGATGCGTTTCTGTTCAGCCAGATCAACGCCGGCAACGCGATTTCCATGCCCTATGCCAAGGGCTTTGGCTGGGCGGCGGAACTCAACCTGCAGGATTGCTACCGCAAGCTGTTCGAAAGCGAGCCGGGCCTTGGCTATCCCAAGGAACGCGCGGCGATCATGGCCAGCAATCGCGGCAAGCTCGCCGCGCTCAAGGCGGCGTCGTGCCACGACATGCTGAGCGTTCTCAAGGCCGTGGATCAGGATCTGCTGCGCGCGGCGATCGCGGGCGAACGCTTTGCCGACTATTTCTACCCCAACTGCCAGGATGACGGCATCGCCGCCTATCTGAAGGCGCTGTAAGCCTGACGGCGGGAAGGGGGGAGCATATGGCGATTTCATTCGACCTGACGGGCCGGCGCGCGCTGATCACCGGGGCCAATACCGGGATCGGGCAGGCGATTGCCGTGGCGCTGGCCGAAGCGGGCGCGGCAGTGGCGCTGGCCGGCCGCAGCCCGGCGGCGGAAACCGTCGCGCTGATCGAGGCCAAGGGCGGCACCGCGGTCGATCTGCGCGCCGATCTGTCGTCCATCGCCCCGGTCGATGCGCTGATCGCCGACACGGTGGCGACGCTGGGCGGGCTCGACATTCTGGTCAACAATGCCGGGATCATCCGCCGCAACGATCTGGCCGTGTTCACTGAGGAAGATTGGGACGCGGTGGTCGACACCAATCTCAAAACGCTGTTCTTCCTCAGCCAGGCGGCGGCGCGGGTGATGATGGCGGCGGGCCGGGGCAAGATCATCAACA
>DBAW01000106.1:11881-12009 GCA_002291855.1 Sphingomonas sp. UBA1000 | reverse complement strand
TCGGCGGCGATTTCGCCGAGCAGGTTGAACACCGTCGACACGTCGGTCGAAATGTTCTGGAGCGCGCCATCGACCCGTTCCACCGCATGCACGGCGGTGCCGATTTCCGACTGGGTGACGGTCAGCTG
>DBAW01000106.1:0-11545 GCA_002291855.1 Sphingomonas sp. UBA1000 | reverse complement strand
CCGACTGGGTGACGGTCAGCTGATCGCGCGCGCGCTTCGCCTCTTCCTCGGCGCGCATCGCGAGTGCGGAGACGAGATCGGCGACGACCGCAAAGCCGCGCCCGGCCTCGCCGGCGCGGCCGGCTTCGACGGCGGCGTTCATCGCCAGAACGCGGGTCTGGAACGCGATCTTGTCGAGGCCTTCGATCACGCTGTCGATGCCCTTGGCGCTGTCCGACACGCGGGTCATCGCCTGCACCGCCTCGTCGGCGACCGAGCGACCATCGCCGACGGTTGCCAGCGTCTGGTCGGCGCGTTCGACGGTGCGGCCGGCGGCGTCTGCCGTCGCCTTCAGCCGCTGGTCCATCTGGGCGATGGCGGCCGAGGTTTCCTCAAGGCTCGCGGCATTGGCTTCGGTGCGGCGGGCAAGGCTTTCCGATGCCTTGCTGATTTCGGCGGATTCGCCGCGGATGGCGTTGATGCTTTCCGACAGCGCGGTGACCAGCTGGTGCAGGCTCGCCAGCGCGTCGTTGAAGTCGGTGCGCAGCTGCGCATAGCCTTCGGGGAATGCCTGTTCGATCGCCCGCGTCAGGTCGCCATCGCGCAGCGACGCAAGGCTGGTGCCCAGCTCGACCAGGATCGTGCGCTGCGTTTCCGCCTCGCGGGCACGCTGGGCGGCGGCGGCCTGTTCCGCCTGTTCGCGCAGCGCATTTTCCTGATTGATCTTGTCGAACATCTCGACGAGCCGCGCGCTCGTCCACACCAGCACCCCGGTTTCGACGAGCAGGATTACCGCATGCAGCAGCACGCGCCCGATATTGCCGCCGCCGGTGAACACCCAGTCGGGCGCGGCCATGCCGAGCACCAGATGATGGACGGCAACCACCAGCGTCGCGCCGATGATGGCGCGCCAGTCGCACAGGATCGTGACCGTGGCGAGCACGGCAAAGAACAGCATGTGCAGATCGGTCTGCCAGGCATAGCCTTCGAACACGAACAGCAGCAGCGCGGGATAGACGGGCACGCTCAGCCCCAGCGCCAGCCGCGTCTGGTCATCGGTCCTGCCGCCCAGCGCCGCCATCACCGGATAGACGGCCAGCGCGACCGCCAGCAGCGCCCCAACGAGCTTGGTTCCGCCGACGAACAGCGCCGAGCCGAGCGTGGCGACGGCCAGCCCGGCGCACAGCGCGGCGAGCACCTGCACGCCGACCAGCCGGATCCCTTGCAGCGAAAGACTGTTCATGCCCACATCACGTCCTTGTTGCGCCGCGCCCCCTATGCCGGGTGCGGCGTTGATCCGGCGCGCTGGCACCGGGTGAGATGCATCCATTTTAGACGATTTTTTGCGTCAAGCGGGGCTGACGGCATCACTTCTGCGCATCATCCATGGCGGCAAGCCCTTGCGGGCGGCTTGCCCGTGCCCCGGCGGTCATGCGAGCGTCGCGGCGATAGGGGCCACAGGACGTTACGGGCCGCAGGAGGCGCATTATGCCGGTTGCCGCGATTGCCGTGCTGATGATCGCCGCTCCGGGTGCGGATCTGATCAGCGTGTCGCCCGACCGGCCGCTCGCGGCGCTGGTCGAGGGGCAGCCGGTTGCGCTCGGCCTGCGCACCGGGTCGATCGACCGCATCACCCTCAACGCCGCGACGGTCGCCCGGCTGGGGCTGAAGCCGGCCGGGCTGATGGGCAAGGTGTCGCTCAAGATCGGCCGCACGCGCATCATGGACGGGCGCAACCGGCCGGTCAGCTATGCGGTCGGCGGGCGCGCGGCCAAAGGGCGGGTGATC
The DNA here is from genome assembly GCA_002291855.1 of Sphingomonas sp. UBA1000. Classification (GTDB taxonomy): domain Bacteria; phylum Pseudomonadota; class Alphaproteobacteria; order Sphingomonadales; family Sphingomonadaceae; genus Sphingomonas_B. The sequence continues at coordinate 9,778 of DBAW01000106.1, read as the reverse complement.
TGGTTCGAGGGGCTTGATGGCCCGCATGACGGCACGATCGGCCCGTTCGCCTTTCCGCAGGCGCGGATCGAGGTGGCGCTGGGCGGGACCGGCGGGCGCAGCCATGCGTTCGCGCTGGCCGGGACGATCGACACCGCCGGCTATACGCCGGTCGCGCGCGGCGGCGGGGCTGGGAGCGGAGACGGGCGCGCGGAGGGGAGCTGGGGCTTCGGCCTGTCGTTCGGGGTCGAGCATGATTATCGCCTGCCGCTCGCCTCGGCCGCGACCGGGGCGGCGCTGCTCGCCGAGCTGGGCGGCACCGTCACCGACGAGGTGTGGGACGAGGAGATATTGCTGGGCGTCACCCGGCCGGTCCGCCGCGTCGTGCTCGCCCGGCCGCTCGAGATCGGGCCGTTTCTGCTGCGTGAAATCGCCGTCCGGGTGCGCGACCGCCGCGACGCGATGGGCGCGGGCGCGGCGCTGCCCGAACCGCCGGGGCCGGACGACGATCCCGCCGAGATCGTCGTCACCGCCGACCGGCCGGGCAAGATGCGGCCGGTCTACACGCTCGAAATCGCGCGGCCGGTGCTTGCCGCCTGCCGGTCGATCACCTTTGACAAGGCGGCAGGCCAGATCCTGCTCGACTGTCCGCCCGCACCCTAGAGCATTTTCAAGCCGGGTAGACTTACCCGGCGACTTGGAAACCGCACTAACCGGCGGCCCGGTTCCGCGCGCCTTTGCGCGCCTTGGCGTCGAGGATCAGCCCCGGCACCGCCAGCCCGGCGATCAGCAGCAGCACGACCAGCCCGACGATGACATTCATCGCCGTGCGGCCGAGCGGGAACAGGAAGTTCCATTTGTGCGCGAGGCTGAACGCCAGCCGCTCGGGCTTTTGCCAGTCGGCCACCCGGTCGGCGAGCGCGCCCGTCGCGGTGTCGATGAACAGCGTCGCATTGACCGGCGCGCCATAATCGACCCGCCACACCGGCAGGCGCTTGTTGCGGAAATCATAATCGGGGCCGAAACGGGTGATCAGCGTCATGCCGGTGATCGCACTGTCGGGCGCGCCGCTGAACCGCCCGGCGATCATCCGCGCCAGCGCCCGGTCGCCCTCCGGCCAGACCCGGCCCGAGGCGGCATCGATATAGAGCGCCGGGCCGGTCGGCTGCACCCCGTCAAAGCGCGCGGCGCGCAGCTCGGCCGGGGTGCGGGGAATGGCGGGCGCGGCGGCCTGTTGGTGCCGGCCGTGATCATGGCCGTCCGCGCTGCCGCCGCCGCCCGGCCGGGCAAGGCCAAGCCGGTAAAGCGCCCGCCCGCCCGGCCCTTCGACCAGCGACAGCTGCTCGACCGCGCGGCCCGCAGTCAGCGCCCGCCACTCCGCCTCGACCGGGAAGCGGCTGCCGGCCAGTTGCACCGGCGGGGCCAGCCGCATCTGGCTGGCCGGCGGGGCGATGGCCCCGGTCAGCAAATGCCAGATGCCGCTGGTGGTGAACAGGAACAGCGGCAGGGCAAGCCCCCAGGCCATCAGCCGGTGCCAGCCGCGCGCGCCCGGCGGACGCTTGCCGCGCCGGACGGTCGCCAGCATCGCCATGCCGGTCACCGCCAGCACCGCCAGCCCGCCGACCAGCACGGTGATCACCGCCACGCGCACCACCGACAGGCCGGCGGGCACCCAGTCCCAGTTGTGGAGCAGCCGGAACACCGCCTGCAGCGCCGTCTTGGTGCGGTTGTTGACCGCCGCCAGGCTTGACGTTTCGGTATGGACATAGGCGGTCAGCCGGTCGTCCCCGGCAAAGCGGATGCGCCACACCGGCAGCAGCCGGTTCACCCACGGATAATCGCCGTCAAACCCGGTCTGGAGCGTGATCTCCGCCACCGGGCGGCGTTCGGCCAGGAAATGCCGGGCGATGAAGATCGCCTGCGCGCGGTCATGGCCCGGCAGTTCCGCGCCGGTGCGCGGATCGAAATAGCGCCGGGGCGCTGCCGGCGCAGGCGTCACCTGCCACAGCGTGCCGGTGGGGCCGGCAACGGTGCGCACCACCGCCGCCCGGTCGATCCCGGCGGCGGCAAGCGTTTCCGCCACCGGGCGCGCGCCGTGCAGATCGAGCGGCGCGCGCGGCGGCATGAACACCGCCTGTTGCGGGCCGCCCAGCACCATCGCGATATGGGCAAGGGCCGACAGCCCCCAGATGAACAGGCTGATCGCGCCGGCGCGGGCGAGCCAGCGATGGTTGGACGCCGCGAACCGGGCGATCCTGTGCTTGAGGGCCATGGCCTTGCTCTCCCCGATCAGAAGCGCGCGGTCACGCCGCCGAAAAACGCCCGGCCCTGACCCGGCGTATAGGCGGCGGCGCGCTCGCGCTGCTGGTTGGCGGTGGTGGCGATGTTGGAGATGTGGACGACGTCGAACAGATTCTCGACCGATCCGAACAGCCGCAGCCGGGGCGCGATATCGACCCCGGCGGTCAGCCCGACCAGCTCGTAACCGGGCGCGCGCTCGGTATTGGCATAGTCGGTCCAGGGCGAATCGATGATCCAGCGCAGATTGGCCGACACATAGAAACGGTCGCGCGCGTCGAAGCGGATTTCGCTCACCACCACATGGCGCGGCACCCCGGCCAGCTGGTTGCGGCCATAAACGGGATCGTCGACGAAGCGGAAATCGTTGAACGTATAGGCGGTGCTCAGCCGCAGCGACTGGCCGCGCGCCGCCAGCCAGTCGCGGGCGACGAACAGGTCGATCCCGGCCTCCAGCCCCTGATGGATGGTGCGGCTGCCATTGGTGGTCACCGACGATGCGCCATTGTTGATCGCGGTGTCGAGAAACTCGTTCTCGACCTCGGCGCGGTAGAGCGCGACGTCCCAGGCGATCACCCCGCGCTGGCCGCGGCTGCCGATTTCAAACGTCGTTGCCCGCTGCGGCGCGAGCGGTGCGAACGGAAACGCCCCGCCCGCGGTCAGATCGGCAAGGCTTGGCGGTTCAAAGCTGCGGCTGATATTGCCGAACAGCTGCGCGCCGCCGCCCAGATCGGCGATCAGGCCGATGCGCGGGTTGAACTGGTCATAGACGCCCCGGCCGCTGACCGCGTTCAGCTCGGCCGTCACGTCGCGCACCGCGCGCGCATATTGGCCGCCCGCGATCAGGTTCAGGCCGCGCATCACCGCCAGATCAAGCTCGGCAAAGCCGACCAGCAGCGACGAATCCTGATCCGACTGGTTGCGCAGCGCGCCGCGCCGGCCGCTGTCATTGGCCCAGGTGCGCGCGGCATTGTCGGCGCTGGCCAGCCAGCCGCCGACGCTCCAGCGGCTGTCGAGCCCGCCCGACAGGCTGAATGTGCCGCCCAGCCGTGCGGAAGCCCCGAATTCGGTTTCCTTCTGGTCGATGATGCCCGCCAGCCGGGTGATCGCATGGTCGAGCACGCGCCGCGCCGCCCAGCCGCCCAGTTCCAGCCGGGTGTCGCCCAGATCGATCGCGGTCAGGTTGGACAGGCGCAGCACCGACAGGTTACGGTCCCAGTCATCGGCGACGGGGCCGGGATCGAGCACGCGCACCGGCCCGCCGGGGAAGAACGGCCCGATCTGCACCGGCCGCCCGGCGGCGCGCGGATTGGCCAGCGCATCGGCAAGGCGCAGCGATCCCGCCAGCTCGAACCGGTCGCGCAGCGCGGTCAGGTAGAACCGGGTTTCGACGGCATCGCTTGCCCGCCAGCCCAGATTGGCATGGCCATAGACGCTGCGCACGCTGCTGTGGACGCGGTAGCCATCGGTGCTCAGCCCGGTCAGGCCGACGAAATAATCGGCATCGCCCTCCGTCCCCGCCGCCGACACATTGCCGCGCAGCGTGTCGAAGCTGCCGCCTTCGACGCGCATCGTCAGCGGCGCGCGCGCCGTGCGCCCGGTCGGGCTGACGATGTTGATCGCCCCGCCCAGCGATGCCGCGCCATAGCGCAGGCCATTGGCGCCCTTGAACACCTCCAGATAGCGGATGGTGAGCGGATCGACCTCCTGAAACTCGGTGCTGCCGCTTGCCCGGCTGATCGGCACGCCGTCGCGCAGCACGGTCAGCCCGCGCCGTTCAAAGCCGGAGTTCAGCCCCGAACCGCGGATCGACAGCCGGCTTTCGCGCGGCGCGCTGGTGTCGGCGAACACGCCGGGGGTGAGAACCAGCGTGTCGCCGATGCTCTGCGCGAAATCATCGGCGAATACTTCGTCTTCGACAAAGCCGATCGCGCCGGGCACGCGTTCCAGCGCGCGGCGCGCCTGATCGGGGGAGGGGGCGGTGGGCGTGCCGATGCGGGTGGCGGTCACGACGATCACGTCCTGCCGTTGGCCGATGCCCTGGGCGAAGGCGGGGGCGGCAGGCAGCAGCGCGGTGCCGGCAAGCGCGGCAGCGAGAATCCGGGTGCGGGTCATCAATCGAAATCCTGGCAATCACGGTCTGAACAGGCGCGCAGGCGGCGACGGCCATGCCGGGGGCATTGGCGGTCGCGGCGCATGGCGCACGGCGCGGCCGGGCACGCGTCGGGGCGCGCGGGCTGGCCGTTAAACGGTGCGGATCAGACGGTGAGCGGCGGGCCGCGCAGCGGCGGGCGCAGGCCCGGCCCGTGGCGGCGGAGCAAAGGCGCTGCCGGCCGCAGCCCCAGCGCCATCACATAAGCGAGCGCGACCGCCAGCAGCAGCGCATCGGCCCCGGTGGTCGCCGCCATCGCCAGGCTGGCGAACAGGCAGCCCGATTTTGCCTTCATGTCGCCCTGCGCCGCCGGATCGCCGGCATCGCCCTTCATCGGCAGGGCGATGCGCACGGGGCCGGGATCGTTTGCCCCGTCCCAGCACAGTTCGATCATGAACGCCTGGCCGGCGCGCGCGGGCATGAACCCGGCCGGGATCAGCGCCTTGACGGCAAGCGCCGCCGCGATCGCAAGGATCGCCAGCGCCTTGTGGCCGAAAATCAGGGCGCGCAGCCGGGTCATGCGCGGCGCGCCTTAGCCGGTGTCGCCGGCTTTGTCACCTCCGGTGCGGGGGCGTGATCTTGCTTTGTCGCGGCACCGGCCCGCGCCACCACCCGGCCTCCCATATGATACTGCCGTTGGGTGGTCGGGTGGGGGAGCGGGCCGGTGCCGCCCCCGCGCCGTCAGGCGCGCAAAGAACCCCCGCTCAGCGATAGCGCCAGCTGGTCAGATCGGCCCCCGGCGGCGCGGTCTGGCGGATGCGCTCGAGGATCTTGTCGACATACATGCTGTTGTAGCGCAGCCGCGACACGGCGTTGGGCAGCTTGGCATCGCCATTCCAGCAATGCTCGGCGCGGTCGCCATACAGCACCTCGCCGCGATAGGGCGGATCGGCGCGGTTGAGCACCTGTTCGAGCGTATAGACCGCGTTGTTCAGATAATAATTGTCCATGTCGCCGACATAGACATGCAGCTTGCCCTGAAGATCGGGGGCGAGCTTCGCCCAGTCGCGCGCCAGAATATGGGTCAGGTCGTAATTGTCGCGCCAGTGGCGGGCGACATCGGGGTCGATCGCGCCGGTCAGCTTGTCGACCAGCGGGCGCGGATAGCCGTCCGCCCCCATTGGCGAGAACACCGCTTCCCAGATATCCCATTGCCCGCCCGAACGGGTTTTGTCGCCCAGCACATATTCGAGCCGGTTCTCGTCCTCGGCCATGTAATCGACATGGCCGAGATAGTTGCGCTTGGCCGGCTTGGCGACGCGGCCGAACGGCCCTTCGCGCCAATAGGCGTTGCGCTCCTCATAGATGTTGGTGACCATATAATGGCGGAAATCGACCGGGTCGGGGCAGCCGATGAACGCGCCGTTATACTCGCGCGGGTAGAAGATCTGCGCCGCCATCGCCGACCAGCCGCCGGTCGACCCGCCATAGAGAAACCGCGCCCAGCCCTGACCGATGCCGCGAAACTTCGCCTCCAGCGCGGGCAGGAATTCATGGGTGATGGCATCGCCATAGGGGCCGAGATTGGCCGAGTTCACCGCATAGCTGTCGTCGTAAAACGGGTTGGAATGGTCGATCTCGACGATCAGCATGCGCGGAAAGTCGGGCGAGATCCATTTCTTGTAGAAATCATAGGCTTCCTGCTGCTCGATGCGGTTGTAGCAGGGCTCGCCGAACCGGGCATTGGGCACGCACGGCGCGTCGGCATCGGGCGGGGTGGTGCGGAAACCGCCGAAATCGGCCGGGAAATGGCCATGGAAGATGGCGAGCGGAAAGCGCGCTTCGGGATGCTTGTCGAAGTCGCGCGGCACCAGCACATGGCCGGTGATGTAGGTGTCGCGCCCCCAGAAGCGGGTGAGGCTGGGGCTTTTGAACCGGAAATGGCGGATGAACGGCGTGTCCTGGGGCGGCGCGACCGGCGGCAGCACCCGGTCGAGCGCGATGTCGATCTGGCCGGGGCGGGCGGGATCGAACCGCACGCGCTTGGGCGTGCTCACGATATTGCCCGGTTCCTCGCGCCAATTCTGCCCGGCCCCGCGCGCGGCGGGCAGCAGCACGGTGCGGCCATCGCCGCGTTTGAAGCGATCATAGACGTGAAGGACCGCCTGCACATGATAATCGCCGGCCGGCACGGCGGCGAGGCTGCGCGCCGGATAGCCGGGCAGGTCCGCCGTCAGGGTGACGGTGCCGCCGCGCGCAACGCCGCTCACATTCATGCCGATCACCTGCGGCGCATCATGGCCGGGCGCGACCTGAAAACGCGGCTCCGGCGTGTCGCGCGGCGAGAGGATCAGGATCAGCCGCCCGTCATAACGCGCCTGCGGTGCCATGGCCGGGATCGTGACGCGGAACGTCTCGGCCGCCGCCGGCACCGCCAGCGCGGCGAGCGCCGCCGCCCCCATGAACCGGATTGCGCGCATCATTCCCTGTCCCCCCCTCACTGTCTGTCGCCGCGATCCTAAGGCGGCAATGCCCGCACGCAAGGGCCGTGCGGAGGCGTGTTGGGCCGCGGCGAGGGGCGAGGGGCGCGGGGCTATGATCGCAGCGCCGCCCCGGCTAGGCTTGGCGCATCGGCAGAACAGGGGGAGGCGGATGATGCGGCGATGGCCGGGCGTGGTGGCGGCGATGCTGTGCGGCGGCATGGCGGCGGGATCTCTCGCCGGCGCGCAGGATATGCCGCCGCCGGGCGTGTTCGAGGCCGGGGCGCCGCTTGGCGTGACGGTCGACGGGCGGCACCAGCCAATGTCGACCAATGTGCGCGTGTTCGGCGCGATCGTGAGCGCGGAAAGCTGCATTTATGACCGCAGCCGCCGGCTGATCATGGTCGTCAGCCGCGGTGCCGCCCAGACCGAGGCCCCCAATGACGGCTTTGTCTCGCTGCTCAATCCCGATGGGTCGGTCCACACCGCCAAATGGATCGGGGCCAGTCGTGCCGGGCTGGTGCTCAACCAGCCGTTCGGCAGCGACATTCAGGGCGGGCGGCTCTATCTGGCCGACAGCGATGGCGGCACCGCCGATGGCGCGCCGCGCGTGTCGGTGATCCGCGTGTTCGATGTCGCCAGCGGCGCGCCGGTGCGCGCCATCCGCGTGCCGGATTCGCCCTGGTTCAACGACATCGCGGTCGCCGCCGACGGCACTATCTACGCCACCCAGACCGGCAGCCCCGACGGGCGGGTGCCGATGCGCGTCTACAGGATCGATCCCAATGGCAGTGCGCGCGTGCTGGTCGACGGCGCGCCGCTGTCGCTGCCCAACGGCATCGCGCTTGACCCCGCAGGCAACATCGTCGTCGTCAATCTCGGCAATCGCGATGTGATGACGTTCAGCCCGTCGGGCGCGCTGCTCGCCACCGAACAGGCCGCCCAGTCGGGCAATGACGGGCTGGTGATCCTGCCCGATGGCACCCGCTATATCAGCAGCGTGCGCGAAGGCGGTATCCAGCGGATGCGCCCGGGCCGTCCGGCCGAACTGATCGCGCGAAACATCCCCAGCGCGGCCTCGATGTGCCACGATCCCGACCGCAACCAGCTGATCGTGCCGATGAACCCCAATAACGCGGTCGCGATCGTCAGGCTTTAGCGCATTTTTCAAGCCGGGTTGAATCGCCCGGCGACCTGGAAAATGCGGTAAATCAAAGGTCCAGAGCGGCTTGGCGGGGAATCCGTCCCGGCGCTTCCCCGTCACACCATCCAGTCCCGTCATCCTGTTCCGCCATCGTGCGGGCAGCCGCTGGCCCGCGCAGGCGGTGCGGGCATAACCATAAGATATCGTGACAAATCATATTGATGATCGCGCGGGCTGACGTGGTTGCCGCGTGAGCCTAGGGGGTTTTACTGAGCATCAGTTAAGTTACTGAATTTGCTTTGTCATAAATAAAATATCTGAAGTCGATAAGCTAGACTTCTCGCTCTCTATAATGCGTCGATAAAACCATAATCACGCTAGGACGAGAGATGAGAAACATTGCCTTTGCCCTGCTCGCGTCGTCGGTTCTGGCGACGCCTGTGCTTGCCGGCGAACCTGTCGACCAGCCTGGCGATGCGCCGGCTGACGCGCCCGCCGATACCTCGGCCGATGCGCAGGCGGCCCCCGCGCAGGAAGTGTTTTCGACCGGCGTCGCGCGTGGCCGCGACCGGCTGGACAGCGCGACCTCGACCAGCGTGTTCAAATCCAGCGAGTTCCTGAAGCTCGGGCCGCGCCCGTTCGCCGATGTGATCCGCGCGATCCCCGGCCTGCGCGTCGAATCCGCAGTGGGCGAAGGCAATGCCAATTACACGGTGCGCGGCCTGCCGCTGGCATCGGGCGGGGCCAAATATCTGCAGCTTCAGGAAGACGGGCTGCCGGTGCTGGAGTTTGGCGACTTTTTCAACTTCGCCGCCGATGTGTTCATCCGCGCCGATTTCAATGTCGCGCAGATCGAATCGATCCGGGGCGGCTCCAGCTCCACCTTTTCGTCCAACTCGCCGGGCGGTCTGATCAACCTGATGTCGAAGACCGGGGAGACCGGGGGCGGCGCGGTGCAGCTGACCAGCGGGATCGATTATGGCGAGCGCCGGATCGATTTCGACTATGGCGAGCAGCTGGGCGGCGGCTGGCGCTTTCATATCGGCGGCTTTTACCGCCAGGGCGAAGGGCCGCGCGACATCGGCTTTACCGGCTATAAGGGCGGGCAGATCCGGCTGAACGTCACCAAGCAGTTCGACACCGGCTATATCCGCCTGCACGCCAAATATCTGCAGGACCGTTCGCCGACCTTCGCCCCCTATCCGATCCAGATCACCGGCACGAACGACAATCCGACGATCCGCAACTTTCCCGGCTTCGACATTCGCAGCGACGCCACGCTATCGCCGTTCATCGGCGATGTCGTGACGCTCGACGGGCAGAACCAGCTGCGCCGGTTCCCGGTGCGCAACGGCATGGACCCGGTCAGCAAGGCGATCGGGCTGGAGGCGCAGTTCGACGTTGCCGGCTTCACGGTCAGCAACAAGGCGCGCTATTCGGCGAATTCGGGCGACTTTCTGCGCGTGTTCCCGTCATCGGTGAACACGGTGAACGGCCTGGCCGCGCAGCTGGGCGGTGCCGGGGCGACCGCGCGCTATGCCAGCGGCCCGCTCGCCGGCCAGCCGATCGCCGCCGGATCGCCGATCAACGGCAACGGCCTGCTGATGCTGTCGTTCATGGCGCAGACCCGGGCGCGGTCGCTCGACTATTTCGTCAACGATCTGCGCGCGTCGCGGGTGTGGAACATGGGCGGCGGCGCGCTGACCGTGACCGGCGGCCTGTATGCGGCCGACCAGCAGCTGCTTTCTGAGTGGCTGCATTCCTCGATCGTGACCGATGTGGCGG
>DBAW01000095.1:18703-21646 GCA_002291855.1 Sphingomonas sp. UBA1000 | reverse complement strand
CGGCCCCGGGGAATGGGCCGGGGCCGCTCTAGGCCTTTGATTTGGCGCATTTTCCGAGTCGCCGGGTGACTCAACCCGGCTTGAAAATGCTCTAGGGTTCGCGGACCAGCCCGACTTCGCTGAACGGGCGCGGTTCGACCGGCGGGGTTTCGGGTTCGGCAAGGCTGGCTTGCCACAGGCCGACATCGACCCAGCGGCCATCCTTCCACCCCACCTCGCGGTAAACGCCCGCGCGGCGGAAGCCGACCGATTCATGCAGGCCGATCGACGCGTCATTGGGCAGCGCGATGGCGGCGATCGCCTGAGTGAAGCGCTGGGCGCGCAGCGTGTCGATCAGCGCTTCATAAAGCAGCCTGCCGACGCCCTGGCGGTGCAGATCGCCCGCGACATAGACGGTCGTCTCGACCACCCAGCGATAGGCGCGGCGGGCGCGGAACGCGGTGGCATAGGCATAGCCGAGCACCGTCTCCTCATCCCCGCCGGTCGCGACCAGCCAGGGGTAAAGCCCGTTCGCCGCCGCCATCCGCGCCGCCATCTCTTCGGCTCCGGGCGGGCTTTCCTCCATCGAGACGATGCCGGTCGCCACATAGGGGGCATAGATGGCCGCCAGCTGGGGGGCGTCGGCGGGGCGGGCAGGGCGGATGCGGATCATCGGCCGAGCCATGCCGCGAAGGCCGCCATCATGCCAGTGGCGTTGACCGGGCGGGGCGGCAGCATCGCCGCACAGTCGAGGCAGCGGGCCTGAATCGCCGCCCCGCCGGCCAGCCGCCGCGCATCATCGAGCGCGGTCAGCGCCAGCGCCTGCTGCCGGGCATGGATGCGGCCCAGAATGTCGCGCGATCCGCCCGCCCCGATACCGGCCCCGAACCCGGTCATGTCGCCGCTGCCGTCATCGGACGGCTGCATCGCATCGGCGATCAGCCGTTCGAACCATTCGGGCTGCTTTTCCAGATAGACGATCCCGGCCTTGCCGGCGTCGATCTTCGCCCGGCGCGCGGCTTCGGCGATGGCGGCGTCCAGCCCGCCAAAGGCATCGACCAGCCCGATCTGCCGCGCGGTGCCGCCATGCCACACCCGGCCCTGACCGATTTCGTCGACCCGCGCGGGCGTCAGCCGGCGCGATGCGGCGACCAGCGCCACAAACCGGCGATAGACGCTTTCCACCCCCGCCTGCGCCATGCGGTCGAACACCGGGGAGGTGCCGCGGAACAGGTCCGGCTGCCCCGACAGGGCGGTGGTGCGCACACCATCGGCCGACACGCCGATCTTGGCGAGTGTCTGTTCAAAGGTCGGCAGCACGCCGAACACGCCGATCGACCCGGTGATGGTGTCCGGTTCGGCAAAGATGCGGTCTCCGGCGGTGGCGACCCAATAGCCGCCCGATGCCGCGACCGAGCCCATCGACACGATCACCGGCAGGCCCGCCTGCTTCGCCTCGACGAGCGCCAGCCGGATCTGTTCGGAGGCGATCGCCGAGCCGCCGGGCGAATCGATGCGGACCACCAGCGCCTTCAGGTCGCCGCGCGCCAGCCCCTTGCGGATCGCCCGCGCGATGGTGTCGCCGCCGGCCACGCCGGGGCCATGATCGCCGTCGCGGATCTCGCCCGCCACGGTCACGATCCCGATCCGCGCATCGCCGGTCGCCGGGGGATGGGCGGCGATCCAGTCGGCAAGGCGGACCTTGCGATAGCCGCGGCTCTTCTTGTCCTCGCCCGCCACCTCGGCGACGCGCCGGGCAAAGGCCTGGGCGTCGCCCAGCCGGTCGACCAGCCCCTGGGCCAGCGCGGTGCGCGCGAAATCGCCATTGCCGGCCGGATCGGCGATCGCGGCGGCGAGCTTTGCCTTGGGGCGGGCGGCTGCGACGTCGCGCTGCCAGCCTTCCCACAGCGCATCGGCCAGCGCCTGTGCGGCGGCGCGCGCTTCGGGCGACATGTCGCTGCGCACATAAGGCTCGACCGCCGATTTATAGGTGCCGACGCGGTAGACATGGGCGGTCACGCCCAGCCGGTCGAGCAGCCCCTTGTAATAAAGCCGCGAACCGCCCGGCCCGGCAAAGGCCGCGCCGCCCATCGGATCGAGCCAGATCTCGCTGGCATGGGCGGCCAGCGCATAGCTGTCGTCCGAATAGACGGTGGCATGGGCCAGCACCGGCTTGCCCGATTGCTTGCGGAACCGGTCGATGGCGTCGCCCAGCGTCTGGATCGTCACCTGGCCGCCGCCCATGAAGCCGTCCAGCTCCAGCGTCACCGCCTTGATCCGCTTGTCGCCCGCCGCCCGGTCGAGCGCGCGGACCAGATCGGCCAGCCGGTGCTCGCGCAGCTGCGCCCCGTTGCCGAACGTCGCCAGCGGATCGACGGCGGCGGGCTGTTCGACCAGCACCCCGGCCAGATCCAGCGCGAGCGCGCCGTCGCCGATCTGGCGTTTGGGCGATGCGTTGAGCGCGGCAGCGAGAGCGCCGAAGAACAGCAGCATCGCCATCAGGACGAGCGCATCCTTCACGCCCACCAGAAGCCGCCAGAATCCGCCAAGGAATTTCATCGAAGCCACGCCCTTCCGCTATGCCGCGCCGACAGACTTGGCCGGGCGGCCGGGCTTTGCAAGCCTTTCCGCCGGCCGGTGACGCCCGCATCGCCGGGCAGGTGCCGCAGGGGCGCGTCCGGCTTGATGAAAATTCTGCCAGCCGCGCTTGACGCTCGATCAACGCCCACCCATATCCCGCCCGCTGGCACTCGCGGGAGGCGAGTGCCAACACTTTTTGGACCAGATGCCCGACCGGGCACGGCGGCACTTCGACCCCGTGGCCCCATGGGCATGATTTGGAAAGGGTGACGCATGAACTTTCGTCCGCTGCACGACCGCGTGCTCGTCCGTCGCGTCGAAGCCGAAGAAAAGACGGCCGGTGGCATCATCATCCCCGACAGCGCCAAGGAAAAGCCGCAGGAA
>DBAW01000095.1:8659-18372 GCA_002291855.1 Sphingomonas sp. UBA1000 | reverse complement strand
AAAGCCGCAGGAAGGCGAAGTCGTCGCCGCCGGTGCCGGTTCCAAGGCCGAGGATGGCAAGGTGACCCCGCTCGACGTCAAGGCCGGCGACCGCATCCTGTTCGGCAAGTGGTCGGGCACCGAAGTCAAGATCAACGGCGAAGACCTTCTGATCATGAAGGAATCCGACATCCTCGGGATCGTCGGCTAAGCTTTTCCGCCACGTTCATACAGTCAACTTCAATCCACAAACTGAAAGGGCAGTCACATGGCAGCCAAGGACGTCAAGTTTTCGCGTGACGCGCGCGAGCGCATCCTGCGCGGCGTGGACATTCTCGCCGACGCGGTGAAGGTCACGCTGGGGCCGAAGGGCCGCAACGTCGTGATCGACAAGAGCTTCGGCGCGCCGCGCATCACCAAGGACGGTGTGTCGGTCGCCAAGGAAATCGAACTGAAGGACAAGTTCGAGAATATGGGCGCCCAGATGGTGCGCGAAGTGGCGTCGAAGACCAACGACCTGGCCGGCGACGGCACCACCACCGCCACCGTTCTCGCCCAGGCGATCGTGCGCGAAGGCATGAAGTCGGTTGCCGCCGGCATGAACCCGATGGACCTGAAGCGCGGCATCGATCTGGCCGTCGCCAAGGTGGTCGAAGACATCAAGTCCCGCTCCAAGCCCGTCGCTGACTCGAAGGAAATCGCCCAGGTCGGTATCATTTCGGCCAATGGCGACCGCGAAGTCGGCGAAAAGATCGCCGAAGCGATGGAAAAGGTCGGCAAGGAAGGCGTCATCACCGTCGAGGAAGCCAAGGGCCTCGAGTTCGAACTCGATGTCGTCGAAGGCATGCAGTTCGACCGTGGCTATCTGTCGCCTTACTTCATCACCAACCCGGAAAAGATGCAGGTCGAACTCAACGACCCGTTCATCCTGATCCACGAGAAGAAGCTGTCGTCGCTGCAGGCGATGCTGCCGATCCTCGAAGCGGTCGTGCAGTCGGGCCGTCCGCTGCTGATCATCGCCGAAGACATTGAAGGCGAAGCGCTGGCGACCCTCGTCGTCAACAAGCTGCGCGGCGGCCTGAAGGTCGCGGCGGTCAAGGCGCCGGGCTTTGGCGATCGCCGCAAGGCGATGCTCGAGGACATCGCGATCCTGACCAAGGGCGAGATGATCTCGGAAGATCTGGGCATCAAGCTGGAAAGCGTCACGCTCGGCATGCTCGGCCAGGCCAAGCGCGTCACCATCGACAAGGACAACACCACCATTGTCGACGGTGCGGGCGACGAAGGCGCGATCAAGGCGCGTTGCGACGCGATCCGCCAGCAGATCGAACAGACCACCAGCGACTATGACCGCGAAAAGCTCCAGGAGCGTCTGGCCAAGCTTGCGGGCGGCGTGGCCGTCATCAAGGTCGGCGGCGCGACCGAAGTCGAGGTCAAGGAGCGTAAGGACCGCGTTGACGATGCCCTGCACGCGACCCGCGCGGCCGTGGAAGAAGGCATTGTTCCGGGCGGCGGCACCGCGCTGCTCTATGCCACCAAGGCGATTGACGGCCTGAAGGGCGGCAATGAAGACCAGACCCGCGGCGTCGACATTGTGCGCCGTTCGCTGACCGCGCTGGTCCGCCAGATTGCGGCCAATGCGGGCCATGACGGGGCCGTCGTGTCGGGCAAGCTGCTCGACCAGTCGGACACCTCGTTCGGCTTCAACGCCGCGACCGACACCTATGAAAACCTGGTCGCCGCCGGCGTCATCGACCCGACCAAGGTCGTCCGCACGGCGCTGCAGAACGCGGCTTCGGTCGCCGGTCTGCTGATCACCACCGAAGCGACCATCGCGGAACTGCCGGAAGACAAGCCGGCCGCGCCGATGGGTGCCGGTGGCATGGGCGGCATGGGCGGCATGGATTTCTGATCCAGCCGGTCAGCCTGACCGACAGAAAGGGCCGGGGGGCATTCCCCCGGCCCTTTTTCTTTGGGTCAGCATGTCGTTGACGGTCCGGTCAGGCGCGGGTTGACGGCATCGTCAATCTCGACTTGCCGGAAGGCGTCAATGATCGCCTGACAAAGACGTCAATTGCCGGTTGATTTGGGCGTCAACCGGAACCTGTCTATAATGTCAGGGCATGATTGACGGGATGGCGATGACCGAAGACGAACAAACGCGGCTGCGCGCGCGCACCGCCGGGATCGTGCCCTTCTGGGCGATGGCCAAGACGCCGGCTTTGACCGGCGACCGCAAGGATGATTTTCCGGCGCTGATTTCAGCCGCCAATGTCGTTGCCGAAGAGGCGCGGCTGGCGCTGCACCGCTGGATCGAGGCGGCGCGCCGTTCGGGCATGAGCTGGAGCGAGGTCGGCGACGTGCTCGGCATCAGCAAACAGGCGGCGCAGCAGCGGTTTCGCAGTCTTGCCAGTCCGGGCGGCGACGCCGTGGCGGTCGACGGCGATGACGGGGTCGAACTGGTCCGTATCGGCGCCACCGCGTTCAACGAACTGGCGATCCTGCAGGCGGAGGGGCTGAACGGGATGGAGCTGCTGCGCACCGGCGCGCTGCATCTGGTGTTCCGCCGCACCGCGCAGCGCTGGGAATATTGCCGCACCCTCGGCCGCGCACCCGAGGGCGGCTGGACGCATGTGTCCACCTGGTTCCCGTTTCATTACTACAAGCGCGCGCTTGGCTGATCCCGGCGGCGCGGGATTTAGGCGTTCAGTTTCGGGCGCACACGCGCTAACGAGCGCCATGTCCCGAAATCTTCCCGTCGTCGCGATTGTCGGCCGCCCCAATGTCGGCAAATCGACCCTGTTCAACCGTCTGGTCGGCAAGAAGCTGGCGCTGGTCGACGATCGCCCCGGCGTCACCCGCGACCGGCGCGAGGGCGACGCCAACCTGCTGGGCGTGGATTTCAAGGTCATCGACACCGCCGGGTTCGAGGATGAGGATCCCCAGTCGCTGCCCGGCCGGATGCGCGCCCAGACCGAGGCAGCGGTGCGCGAGGCCGATGTCGCGCTGTTCCTGATCGATGCCCGTGCCGGGCTGGTGCCGCTGGACGAGGAAATCGGCCGCTGGCTGCGCGCCGAGGACACGCCGGTGGTGCTGGCCGTCAACAAGGCGGAAGGCCGTGCGGGCGAACAAGGCGCGATCGAGGCGCTGGCGCTGGGCTTTGGCGAGCCGATCCTGCTGTCGGCCGAACATGGCGAGGGGGTGGCCGACCTGTTCACCGCGCTGCTGCCCTATATCGACCGCCCGGACGACGAGCCGGAGATCGACGCCGATGAGGAAGAGGCCGCGCGCTCCGGCCCGCTCAAGCTTGCCATTGTCGGCCGGCCCAATGCCGGCAAATCGACCTTGGTCAACCGCATCCTCGGCGAAGACCGGATGATTACCGGGCCGGAGGCCGGGATCACCCGCGATTCGATCGCCATCGACATGGACTGGCAGGGCCGGCCGGTGCGGCTGATCGACACGGCGGGGATGCGCAAGCGCGCCAATGTGACCGACAAGCTGGAAAAACTGTCGGTCGCCGATGCGCGCCGGGCGGTGGATTTCGCCGAAGTGGTGGTGTTGCTGCTCGATGCGACGCGCGGGCTGGAGGCGCAGGATCTGAAGATCGCCGATGCCGTGCTGCAGGAAGGCCGGGCGCTGATCATCGCGCTCAACAAATGGGATGTCGCCGAAAACGCCTCGTCGCTGTTCAACGGCGTGCGCGCGGCGCTTGAAGAGGGGCTGGCCCAGGTCAAGGGGCTGCCGGTGCTGACCGTGTCGGCGGTGACCGGCAAGGGCATCGACACGCTGATCAAGGTGGCGTTCGAAACGCGCGAGGCCTGGTCGCGGCGCGTGCCGACCGGGGAGCTCAACCGCTGGTTCGAAGCGGCGATGGAGCGCAACCCGCCGCCCGCGCCCGGCGGCAAGCGGATCAAGCCGCGCTATGTGACCCAGGTGAAGACGCGGCCGCCCAGCTTCGTGCTGTTCGGCACCCGTGTCGATCTGCTGCCCGAAAGCTATCGCCGCTATCTGGTCAACGGCATCCGCCGCGATCTCGGCTTTGGCGCGGTGCCGGTGCGGCTGACGGTGCGCGCGCCCAAGAATCCGTTCGACCGCTGATCCGCGAATGTTGCGGCGGGTGAAGGGCTTGCCGGCGGCGGCATCGTCAACCCGCTGGTAAGGGTCGCGCCGCTAAGCCCGGTCCATGGACGATGCTGGCCCGATTCTGGTTGATTGGACCGCCTTTGCCCGTGCCCGGCAGGAACTGGGCGCCGGGTTCGTGCGCATTCTTGGCTATTTCCGCGAAGATGGCGTAAAATCGGTGGCCGCGATCGAGGCCGCGATGCGCGCCAAGGATGCCGCCGCGCTGGTGCGCCCGGCGCATACGCTGAAGGGCGAGGCGCAGCAATTCGGGGCCGACCCGCTCGCCGAGATTGCCGAGGAAATCGAAATGGTTGCGCGGCGCTGTGTCGAGCTGCGCACCAGCCCGGACGAGCTGATCCCCCAGGTCGTCAGGCTGCGCCCGCTGTTCGAACAGACGCTGGAGCTGTTCGACCGCGAAACCAACCCGCTGGTCGAACGCCGCGGCGGCTTTGGCCGGCGGCCCGACGGCTTCGGCCGCGCTGCCGGCTGAAACCGGCACCAGCTCTCGTCGCGCGGGTTAGTCGCGCGGCAGCCGGGCCATGCTGAGCGCCGCGCAGCCCAGCAGCAATGCCGCGATCAGCAGCACCGGGGCCGGATCGGACGGGAAGAACCGCGCGACGACCGGGCCCATCACGCTCGACACGATCAGCTGCGGCAGCACGATGAAGATGTTGAACAGCCCCATATAGGTGCCGAGCCGCGCCGCCGGCAGCGCATTGGCAAGGATCGCATAGGGAAAGGTGAGGATCGCCGCCCAGGCGATGCCGATCAGCGCCATCGGCGCGATCAGCGCGACAGGCCGGTCGACCGCCAGAACGCCCGCAAAGCCGGCCGCGCCCAGCATCAGACAGGCGATATGGGCATTGCGCGGCCCCAGCCGGCGCGCCGCATGGGGCAGAGCGAAGGCGGCGAGGGCGGCGACGCCGTTATAGACGGCAAACAACACCCCGACCCAGTCGGCCCCGTTCTGATAGGCGGCGCTGCCGCCATCGGTCGCGCCGAAGAAACGCTGCGTGACAACCGGTGTGGTGAAAATCCACATGATGAACAGGGCTGACCAGGTGAAAAACTGCACCAGCGCCAGTGCCCGCATCGCCGGCGGCATCGCATCGAGATCGCCGATGATCATCGCCGCCGCCCCGCTGCGCCCGCGCGCCTGTTGCCAGCCGGCATAAAGCCGCAGCAGCCCGAATCCCGCGAGCAGCGCGCAGAGCAGCAGCAATTGCCGGTCCAGCCCGGCGCGCCACACCAGCGCCGCCCCCAACAGTCCGGCGCCGACCAGTCCCGCCGCCCACAACCCGCCGCGCACAGGCAGGGCCGCCGCCGTTGCGCCATCGCCGCCGGTAATCGCCGCCGCAGCGGGGCGGGCGTCGTCGGCGCTGGGCGGATATTCGCGCGTCGTCGCCACCGTCCAGACCACCGCACCGAACAGCGCGGCCGCGCCGATATAGAATGCGACGCGCACCGACTCCGGCACCTCGCCCGGCGGGGCGGTGTTGCTCAGCCCGAAAACAGTGGTGAGCAGCATCGGCGCGAGCGACGCCATGACCGCGCCCGCGCCGATGAACCCGGTCTGGAACGCAAAGCCGGCGGCGCGCTGGCGCGGCGGCAGCATGTCGCCGACAAAGGCGCGAAACGGCTCCATGCTGATGTTGAGCGACGCATCGAGCAGCCACAGCAGCAACGCCGCGGCGACCAGCCCGCCGGCATTGGGCATGGCGATCAGCGCCAGCGCCGCCAGCACCGCGCCGAGCAGGAAAAACGGCCGCCGCCGCCCGAACCGGGTCCAGCTGCGGTCGCTGAAATGGCCGATCAGCGGCTGCACGATCAGCCCGGTCAGCGGCGCTGCCACCCACAGGATCGCCAGATCGTCGATGGCGGTGCCGAGCGACTGGAAGATGCGCGACACATTGGCGTTTTGCAGCGCAAAGCCGATCTGGATGCCGAAAAAACCGAACGAGATGTTCCACAGCCCGGTCCAGCGCTGGGCCGGGCGCTCCGGCTGGCCGGATATTGGCGCGGCGGCCTGTTCGGCATGCCCGGCGGCGGCCGGGACCGGCATGGCGGTCACCGCCCGGTCCCGCTCGACCGGCGGACGACCAGCCGGGGCGGCAGCACGCGGCTTTCGGCCTTGTCGCCGCGCACCTGGCAAAGCAGCGTGTCGACCAGCATCTCGCCCGCCCGGCGATAATCCTGCGCGACCGAGGTCAGCGGCGGGCTGGCCAGCCCGGCGGCGGGAATGTCGTCATAGCCGGTGACGGCGACCTGGCCGGGCACATCGATGCCATGTTCGGCAAGCGCCCGCAGCGCGCCGATGGCGATCAGGTCGCTGGCGGCGACAATCGCGTCAAAGGCGATGCCGCGCCCGATCAGCCGGCAGGTCGCATCATGGCCCGCCGCCTCGGTGGTGATCGCATCGACCTGCAGGCCCGGATCGACGGGCAGCCCGGCCCCGGCCAGCGCCCGGCACACGCCCCGGTAGCGGTCGTGAAACTCGGGATAATGCGACGAGGCATCGCCGACAAAGGCGATGCGCCGCCGCCCCCCGGCGATCAGATGCGCGGCCGCTTCATGCCCGCCCAGCACATTGTCGCAGCCGATGGTCAGTCCCGGCTGCCCCGGCTCGACCGAGCCCCAGCGCACGAAGCGCGTGCCCTGCGCGACCAGTTGCTCCAGCCGGCTGCGATAGCTTTCATAATCGCCATAGCCGAGCAGGATCAGCCCGTCGGCCTTGCGGCTGTCCTCATAATCGACATGCCAGTTGCTCGACATCTGCTGGAACGAGGTCAGCAGATCATAGCCCCTGAGGCCGCAGGTGCGGGTGATCGAACCGAGCATCGACAGGAAAAACGGGTTGATCAGCGAATCGTCCGAGGTCGGATCCTCGAAGAACAGCAGCGCGAGCGTGTTGCTCTGCCGCCGCCTGAGGCTCGAGGCGTGCTTGTCGACCGTGTAATTGAGTTGCAGGGCGATCGCCTCGATCCGCTTGCGCGTCGCCTCGCTGACCGCGGGATCGCCGCGCAGCGCGCGCGACACGGTCGGCTGCGACACGCCCGCGCGCTGGGCGATGTCGAACGACGTCAGCTTTTCCTGCATGCCCTGCGGCGCTCCTGCCCTGTGCCCGCATCTGTGCGCGGATCGGGGCCAAGACTAGCCAGCCGGACGGGCAAGGGAAAGCGTCACCGGGACAGGCGGCCTTGAATACGTATTCGCTTGGCTTCTGCGCCGGCCGGCTCTGCGTCACATAAGACCGTGTTGTGACGGTTTTGTGCGTCGATCGGCCGGGGGCGGCCGCGATGCCGGCCGCCGGCTCGCCAGAGGCCGGGGCCCAAGGGGAGGAAGATCATGACGAACGACATGCGCGCCCGTCGGGGCCGCAAGGCCATTCTTGCCGCCGGCATCAGCCGCAGCGTCTTTGCCGCAGCGATGCTCGCCTGCGCCGCGCCCGGCCTTGCCCAGCCCGTGACCGACGATGCCGAAGCGCAGAAAGCTGCCGAGCGCGATGCGCCGGCGGGCGACATCATCGTCACCGGCTTCCGTCAGGCGCTGGAAACGGCGGTCGCGGAAAAGAAGAATATCGACCAGATCGTCGAATCGCTGTCGTCCGAAGATATTGGCCGCCTGCCCGACGCGTCGATCGCGGAATCGATCGCCCGCCTGCCCGGCATCACCTCGCAGCGCGTCTCGGGCCGGTCGAACGTCATCTCGATCCGCGGCTTCGCGCCCGATTTCTCGACCACGCTGCTTAACGGCCGCGAACAGACCTCGACCGGCGACAATCGCGCGGTCGAATATGATCAATACCCGTCGGAAATCATCAACCAGGTGCTGATCTACAAGACGCCGAGCGCGTCGCTGGTCGGCCAGGGGCTGTCGGGCACCGTCGATCTGCGCACCATCCGCCCGCTCGAGTTCGGCAAGCGCGTGTTCGCGGTCGGCGCGCGCGGCAATTACACCGATCTCGGCAAGCTCAACTCGGGCTCGCGCGAGCTTGGCTACCGGGTCAATGGCTATTTCGTCGACCAGTTCAAGAATGACGAGATCGGCATCGTGCTCTCGGCCTCCTATGTCGACGAGCCGTATCAGATCGAGGAATTCAACGCCTGGGGCTATGCCGGCACGCCGTCGGGCAATGTGATCGGCGGGTCCAAATCCTATGCCACCTCGACGGTGCTGAAGCGGCTTGGCCTGCAGGGCACGGTCGAATGGCAGGTGTCGGACAGCTTCACCACCTCGGTCGATGCCTTCTACACCGATTTCGAGGACCGGCAGATCAAGCGCGGGATCGAACTGCCGCTGGGCTTTGCCCGGCCGGTGACCGGTGCCCAGTCGGCGGGCGGGTTCGTGACCGCCGGCACCTTCACCGGGGTCGAGGGCGTGGTGCGCAACGACGCGTTCGAGCGCAAGGCCAAGCTCTATTCGTTCGGCTGGAACGGCACCTACAAGGGCGACAATGGCTGGAATGCGTTTCTCGACATCAGCTATTCGCGCACCGACCGCAACGAACTGGTGCTTGAAACCAATGCCGGCACCGGGCGCGGCGCGGGCGTGGGCGCGACCGACACCATTTCCTTCACCAGCGGGCCGCGCGGCACCCAGTTCCGCCCGGGGCTGAATTATGGCGATTACGGCCTGATCCAGCTGACCAGCCCGCTCGGCTGGGGCGGGGACCAGACGGCGGTCGACGGCCGGCGCATCGTCGGCGGGCAGGACGGCTATTACAACAACCGCATCATCGATGACGAGCTGATGCAGTTCCGGGGCGAGGTGGAGCGCGAGCTGGGCGGCCTGTTCCGCAGCGTCCAGCTGGGCCTGAACTACACCAACCGCTCCAAATCGCTGACCCCGGACGAGGCCTTTATCGGGCTGATCGCCAACACCGACGGCACCGTCAGCGTGCCGGTGCCGCAGGCATTCCGGCTGGCGCCGACCAATCTTGGTTTTCTGGGGCTTGGCCCGGTCATCAGCTATGATCCGGTCGCGCTGCTCAACCGCGGCAATGTCTATCAGCGCGTGCCGAACCCCTATGGCGACGTGATCGTCAAATCGTTCGACATCTCCGAACGGCTGATGATCGGCTATACCCAGCTCAACATCGACACCGATATCGGCGCCAGCCGCCTGACCGGCAATATCGGCGTGCAGGCGATCTTCACCGACCAGAAATCTTCCGGCGCACAGGCGGCGTTTCTGGGCACGAACCCCAATGGTTCGCCGAACGTCACCGGCCTCCCGCGCCGCGAGGGCGACAGCTATACCGATATCCTGCCCAGCCTGAACCTGTCGCTGCGCCTGCCGAGCGATCTTGTCATCCGCTTCGGCGCGGCGCGCGAAATCGTGCGGTCGCGGATCGACGATCTGCGCGCCAGCCTCAGCTATGGCACGGAGTTCAACACAGGCGCGGTCGATGCACAGGGGGTGCCGGCAGCGGTGGTGCGCGGCAGCTCGGGCAATCCGGCGCTCAGGCCGTGGCGCGCCAATGCGGTCGACCTGACGGTCGAGAAATATTTCGGCGGGACCAAGGGCTATGTCGCCGCCCAGCTCTTCTACAAGGACCTGAAGAGCTATATTTACGAAGAAAATATCCCGTTCGATTTCAGCGGCCTGCC
>DBAW01000095.1:4716-8275 GCA_002291855.1 Sphingomonas sp. UBA1000 | reverse complement strand
CGCCCGATCACGATCATCACCGCGGGCGATGTCCGCGCCCCGATCAACGGCCAGGGCGGCGAGCTTTACGGCATCGAACTGGCCGGCACATTGCCGTTCAGCGTGTTCACCTCGGCGCTCGACGGCTTTGGCCTGACCGGCGGCGGCAGCTTTACCGAAAGCCGCATCAGCCCCGCGCCGGGCCAGCCTTCGACGGCCATTCCCGGCTATTCCAAATGGGTGGCGAACGGCACCGCCTATTTCGAGAAATGGGGCCTGAACGTGCGCGGCAGCGTCCGCTACCGGTCGAGCTTTATCGGCGAAGTGTCGGGCTTTGGTGCCAACCGGGTTCGTCGCCGCGCGCTGGCGGAAACCGTCATCGACGGCCAGATCGGCTATGATTTCCAGGAAGGCAGCCCGCTTTACGGCCTGTCGCTGTTCATCCAGGGGCAGAATCTGACCGACGAGCCGTTCGTGACGATCAATCCGGGCGCGCCCAACGAAGTCATCGACTATCAGTCGTTCGGACGGCGGTTCCAGGCGGGCTTCACCTACCGCTTCTGACCGGCGGGGGAGGGGCGCGATGGACGGGCGGATCACCTCGATCGTCATTCTGGGCGGGGGCACGGCGGGCTGGATGGCCGCCGCCGCCCTCAGCCGGCTGGTGCCACAGCCAACGGCGATCACGCTGATTGAATCCGACCAGATCGGCACGGTCGGGGTCGGCGAGGCGACGATCCCGCCGATCCGCCAGTTCAATGCCAGCCTTGGCATCGACGAGGACCGGTTCGTGCGCGCGACCGGCGGCAGCTTCAAGCTGGGGATCGCGTTCGAGGGCTGGGGCGCGCCGCAATCGCGCTACCTCCACGCCTTTGGCGCGATCGGGCGCGGGCTTGGCGTGCTGCCCTATCATCATTACTGGCTGCGCCATCGTGCCGAAGGCGGGACGGCGGAGCTGTGGGATGCATCGCCCTGCGCACAGGCCGCCGATGCCAGTCGCTTCGCGCGGGTCGAGGACCGGCCGGGCGCGCCCGCCTCGGGCATGGCCTGGGCGTTTCATTTCGATGCCGCCCTGTATGCGGCGTTTCTGCGCGGCGAGGCGGAGGCGCGCGGCGTCATGCGGGTCGAGGGGCGGGTCGAGCATGTCCGGCGCGATCCCGAAACCGGCTTCGTCACCGCGCTCGCGCTCGACGGGGACCGGCAGGTCGAGGGGCAATTGTTCATCGACTGCACGGGCTTTGCCGCGCTGCTGATCGGCCGCGCGCTCGGCACCGGCTTTGACGACTGGTCGCGCTGGCTGCCCTGCGACCGCGCGCTGGCGGTGCCATCGGCACCCGCCGGGCCGCTTGTGCCCTATACACGCTCGATCGCGCGGGCAGCGGGCTGGCAGTGGCGCATTCCGCTTCAGCACCGCACCGGCAACGGTCTTGTCTATGCCAGCGCGGTCATGTCCGACGACGAGGCGGCGGCGACGCTGCTCGGCGGGCTGGACGGGGCACCGCTCGCCACCCCGCGGCCGCTGCGCTTCACCGCCGGGCGGCGGCGGCGCGCCTGGGACCGCAATGTCGTGGCGCTCGGGCTGGCGAGCGGCTTTCTCGAGCCGCTGGAATCAACCAGCATCCATCTCGTCCAGTCGGGCATTGCCCGGCTGGTCGACCTGTTCCCGCGCCGGGGGTTCGATCCCGCCGACATTGCCGAATATAACCGCGACACCGAGGCCGAGTGGACGGCGATCCGCGATTTCCTGATCCTGCACTATCACGCCAACCGGCGGCCCGAGCCGTTCTGGCGCGACCGTGCGGCGATGGCGGTGCCCGAAAGCCTTGCCCAGCGGATCGCGCTGTTCCGCGCCAATGGCCGCATCACCCGCCAGCCGCACGAGCTGTTCACCGAGGCGGCATGGCTGCAGGTGATGATCGGGCAGGGGATCATCCCCACCGGCTATCACCCCTTTGCCGACCGGCTGGATGCAGCGCAGCTGGCGGAGTTCATCGCGCTCAACCGCGCCCATGCCGGGCATGTCGCGGCACAGCTGCCCGATCATGCCGCCTTCATCGCCGCGACCTGTGCGGCGACCGCCGGGGCGGCAGCGGCATGAAGGCGCTCCGGCCCCTGATCGCGGCGCTGGCGCTGCTCGGCTCCGGCGCGGGGGCGGCGGACACCGATCCGCTCGCCCGGCTGCGCGCCCGCCCGCCCGAAGACGAGCTGATCTATTTCCTGCTTCCCGACCGGTTCGAAAATGGCGATCCCGGCAATGACCGGGGTGGCCTGTCCGGCCCGCGCGAGGTCACGGGCTTCGATCCTGCGCACAAGGGCTTTTTTCAGGGCGGCGATCTGCGCGGGCTGACGGCGCGGCTCGATTATATTCAGGGGCTGGGCGCGACGGCGATCTGGCTGGGACCGGTGTTCCGCAACAAGCCGGTGCAGGGGCCCAAGGGGGGCGAGAGCGCCGGCTATCACGGCTATTGGGTGACCGATTTCACCACCGTCGATCCGCATTTCGGCACCGAGGCAGAGTTTCGCGCGCTGGTCGACGCCGCGCACTGGCGCGGCATCAAGGTCTATATGGACATCATCGCCAACCACACGGCCGATGTGATCCTGTACCGCGAATGCGCGCCCTGCGCCTATCGGTCGCGCGCCGATTATCCCTATCAGGCAAAAGGCGGGCTGGCCGGCCCGGCGATCAATCCGGGCTTTGCCGGCGATCATGTCCGCACTGCCGAAAACTTCGCCCGGCTGACCGATCCCGGCTACGCCTATACCCCCTATGTGCCGGCGGGCGAGGAGCGGGTGAAGCAGCCCGGCTGGCTCAACGATCCGCGCCTCTATCACAATCGCGGCAACTCGACCTTTCAGGGCGAAAGCTCGACCATGGGCGATTTTGCCGGTCTCGACGATCTGATGACCGAGCATCCGCGCGTCGTCGCCGGGATGATCGAGATTTACGGCAGCTGGATCGACCGGTTCGGGATCGACGGCTTTCGCATCGACACCGCTCAGCATGTGAACCCCGAATTCTGGGCCGCGTTCGTGCCGGCGATGCGCGCACGCGCGGCAGCGCGCGGCATTCCGAACTTCCACATTTTCGGCGAGATCGCGTTTGGCGAGGTCGATCCGGGGCGCAGCGCGCGCCACACCCGCGTCGATGGCCTGCCGTCTGTGCTCGATTTCGCGTTCCAGACCGCGATTGCCGAAACCGTGGCGGAAGGCCGGCCGACCGCGCGGCTGGCGCGGCTGTTCTTCGGCGATCCGCTCTATGAAGGCGGGGCGGCGGCGGCGCGCGCACTGCCGACCTTTCTGGGCAATCACGATATCGGCCGGTTCGGCTGGTTCGTCGCCCGCGCCAATCCGGGCGCTGCGGCGGACGAGCTGTACCGGCGCACGCTGCTCGGCCACCGGATGCTGCTCACCCTGCGCGGCGTGCCGACCATCTATGCCGGCGACGAACAGGGCTATGTCGGCACCGGCGGCGATCAGGATGCGCGCGCCGCCATGTTCCCGACCCGGGTGGCCGCCCAGGCGCGCGAGGCGCGGCTGGGCACCGACCGGCTGGTCGGCGATGGCGGCTTCGACCCCG
>DBAW01000095.1:0-4325 GCA_002291855.1 Sphingomonas sp. UBA1000 | reverse complement strand
GCGCTTCGCCGCGGCGCGCAGCAGCTGCGCCATGCCGAAGACAATGGCCCCGGCCTGTTCGCCGTCTCCCGCTTCGATCCCGACACCGGGCGCGAATATGTGATCGCGTTCAACACCGCCACCCGCCCGCTGACCGCGGCGGTCGCGGTCGAGACCCGGTCCGCCCGTTTCACCCCGCTGCTCGGCGACTGTCCGGCGGCCGCCGCGCGGCCGGGCAGCATCCTGCTCACCATCGCGCCGCTCGGATCCGTGATCTGCGCGGCTGAGGGCCCCTGATGTCGACTTCCCCGATCATCCTGCCTGCGACCGGCCAGCCCTGGTGGCGCGGCGCGACCATCTACCAGATCTATCCGCGCAGCTTTGCGGATTCGAATGGCGACGGGATCGGCGATCTGCCCGGCATCACCGCGCGGCTCGATCATGTCGCGCGGCTGGGGGTGGATGCGATCTGGCTGTCGCCCTTCTTCCGCTCGCCGATGCGCGATTTCGGCTATGACGTCGCCGATTACTGCGATGTCGATCCGATCTTCGGCACGCTGGCCGATTTCGACGCGCTGGTCGCGCGCGCCCACCGGCTGGGGCTGAAGGTCATTATCGACCAGGTCTATTCGCACACTTCCGACCAGCATCGCTGGTTCGCCGACAGCCGTTCCGGCCGCGATGCCGACAAGGCGGACTGGTATGTCTGGGCCGATCCCCGGCCCGATGGCGCGCCGCCGTCGAACTGGCAGTCGGTGTTCGGCGGCCCGGCATGGACCTGGGATGCGCGGCGCGGCCAATATTATCTGCACAATTTCCTGTCGTCGCAGCCCGATCTCAACTGCCACAATCCCGAGGTGCAGGCGGCGCTGCTGGGGGTCGCGCGCTTCTGGCTCGACCGGGGCGTCGATGGCTTCCGGCTCGATGCGCTCAACTTCATGATGCATGACCCGGCGCTGACCGACAATCCGCCCGCGCCCGATCACGGCCGGCCGCGCACCCGGCCGTTCGATTTCCAGCAGCATCTGCACAATCAGAGCCACGCCGACATCCCGGCCTTTATCGAGCGGCTGCGCGCGGTGATCGACGACTATCCGGACCGGTTCACCGTCGCCGAAGTCGGCGGCCCCGACCCCGATCCCGAGATGAAGGCGTTCACCGCCGGCGACCGGCGGCTGAACTCCGCCTACAGCTTCGATTTCCTCTATGCCGACCGGCTGACCCCGGCGCTGGTGGCCGACGCCGTCACCCGCTGGCCCGATAGGCCGGGGCTGGGCTGGCCGAGCTGGGCGTTTTCCAACCATGATGCGCCGCGCTGCATCTCGCGCTGGGTCGCGCCCGAGGGGCGGGAGGGGTTTGCGCGGCTGGCGCTGCTGCTGCTGATGTGCCTGCGCGGCAACCCGATCCTGTATCAGGGCGAGGAACTGGGCCTGACCCAGGTCGAGATCGGCTTTGCCGATCTGCGCGATCCCGAAGCGATCGCCAACTGGCCGCTGACCCTGTCGCGCGACGGGGCGCGCACGCCGATGCCCTGGGCGGCGGAGGCACCGGGGCTGGGCTTTTCGACCGCGCGGCCCTGGCTGCCGCTGGGGCCGGATCACGCCCCGCTGGCGGTCGACCGGCAGGATGTCGATCCCGGATCGCTGCTCAACCTCGCCCGGCGGCTGATCCGTTTCCGCGCCGCGCAGCCGGCGCTGCGCTGGGGCGATCTGGAGGTGCTGCGCGCCGATGAGCGGGTGCTGGTCATCGCGCGGCGGCACGAAACCGCGCGGCTGACCTGCCTGTTTAACCTGAGCGACGATCCGGCGCTGGTCAACACGCCGCCCGGCCCGGTGCTGATCGGCGTCGGCGATGCCGCGCCGGGGCGGCTTGGCCCGCATGCGGCGATGGTGATCGGCGGATGAGCGCGCGCCCGATGCTGCGCCGGCTGCTGGCGGCGATGCTGCTGGCCGCCGCGCCGTCCGCGCTGCTGGCCGCGCCGCTCAGCGTCACCTCGCCCGACGGGCGGATCGAGGTGGTGGTCGATACCGACAATGAGGGGCGGGCAAGCTATGCCGTCCGCCGGGGCGGGGCGGCGATCATCGCCCCGTCGCGGCTGGGGTTCCTGTTTTCCGATCAGCGCAAGTTCGAGCGCGGGCTGGTGCTGACCGATGCCGGGCGCACCACCCGCGACGAAAGCTGGGAACAGCCCTGGGGCGAATGGCGGCGGATCCGCAGCCATCACAACGAGTTGCGCGTGCGCATGCGCGAGGGCGGCGCGCCCGGCCGGGTGATCGATCTGGTCATCCGCGTGCAGGATGACGGGCTGGGCCTGCGCTATGAAATGCCTGCCCAGCCGGGCCTTGGCGACACACGGATCGCCGAGGAACTGACCGAGTTCAACTTTGCCCAGCCCGGCACCGCCTGGTGGAAGCCCGCCTTTCTGTGGAACCGCGAGGAATATCTGTACGCGCGCACGCCGCTCGACGCGGTCGGCACGGCGGCGACGCCGCTGTCGGTGCGGCTGGCCGATGGCACCCATGTCGCGCTGCACGAGGCGGCGCTGGTCGATTATGCCGGCATGGCGGTGATGCGCACCGGCGGCACCGGCTTTCGCGCGGTGCTGACCCCGGCGGCCGAAGGGGCGAAGGTCGTCCGCACCGGCCCCTGGGCGACGCCCTGGCGGACGCTGATCATCGCCGACGATGCGCCCGGCCTGTATATGAGCCATTTGATGCTCAACCTGAACGCGCCGTCGCGCATCGCCGACACCGGCTGGATCCGGCCGGGCAAGTTCGTCGGCGTGTGGTGGAACATGATCAAGGGGGAATGGAGCTGGGCGCGCGGCCCGCGCCACGGTGCCACCACCGCCAATGTCCGCCGCTATATCGATTTTGCCGCCACGAACGGCTTTGACGGCGTGCTTGTCGAAGGCTGGAACATCGGCTGGGACGGCGACTGGTTCGGCAATGGCAATGCGATGGATTTCACCCGCCCGACCGAGGATTTCGATCTGGCGGCGATGGCCGCCCATGCGCGGCGGCGCGGGGTGCGGCTGATCGGCCATCACGAGACCGGCGGCGCGGTCAGCCATTATGAGGACCAGCTCGACCGCGCCTTCGCCTTTGCCGCCCGTCATGGCGAGGCGGTGGTCAAGACCGGCTATGTCACCGATGCCGGGCAGATCGAACGCCGGCTGGCCGATGGCCGGGTGCTGCGCGAATGGCATGAGGGCCAGTGGATGGTCGGCCATCATCTGCGCGTGCTGGAGGCGGCGGCCCGCCACCTTGTGGCGATCGACGCGCATGAACCGGTGAAGGGCACGGGCCTGCACCGCACCTATCCCAATTGGCTGGCGCGCGAGGGATCGCGGGGGATGGAATACAACGCCTGGGGCGGCAAGAACCCGCCGGGGCATGAAGCGGCGCTGGTGTTCACCCGGATGCTCGAAGGGCCGATGGACTTCACGCCGGGCATCGTCAGCCTGACCGGGCAGGACGGCAGCGCGATCCTGTCGACCCTTGCCAAGCAGCTGGCGCTTTATGTCGTGCTTTATTCGCCGCTCCAGATGGCTGCCGACACGCCCGAGGCCTATGCCCGCGCGCCAGAGGCGCTGGCGTTCATCCGCGCCGTGCCGACCGACTGGGAAGAGACGCGCGTGCTGTCGGGCGCGATCGGCGAGCATGTGACCATCGCCCGCAAGGCGCGCGGCGGCGATGACTGGGCGCTGGGCGCGGTGACCGATGGCAGCGCGCGGACGGTGCCGGTGACGCTCGACTTCCTCGATGCCGGGCGCGGCTATCAGGCGGTGATCCACCGCGACGCAGCCGCCGGCCCCGCTGCCGATGCCGACAGCCGCCACCGGATGATCGTCGAAACCCGCCCCGTCAGGCGCGGCGACACGCTGTCGATCCCGATGGCCCCGGGCGGCGGCTATGCGGTGCTGATCCGCCCTGTCGCGGCCCGGCGATGACCGGCCCCGCCGCCCAGATCGGCGATGTGCCGCCCGGGCTGCATATCGCCGTGCTGGGCGGCGGCACGGCCGGGTGGATGGCGGCCTGCCTGATCGCCCGGCGCTGGCCCGGTGCGGCGGTGACGGTGATCGAGGATCCGGCGATCGGCATCATCGGGGTGGGGGAGGGATCGACCCCGCAGCTCAAGGCGCTGTTCGACACGCTCGGCATTGCCGAGGCGGACTGGATGCCGCGCTGCCGGGCCACGTTCAAGCATGGCATCCGGTTCGACGGCTGGTCCGACCGGCCGGGGCATGCCAGCTATTTCCACCCCTTTGCCGGGCCGCTCGACCTGCACAGCGCGCCCCTGTTCTTCGACCTGTGCCAGGCCCGTCAACAGGGGCTTGACGTGCC
>DBAW01000093.1:11672-11795 GCA_002291855.1 Sphingomonas sp. UBA1000 | reverse complement strand
GCCCCCGGCCTTGATCCGCGCAATCTTGTGGCCGGTCAGCTTTTCGATGTTGGCGACCGCTTCGCCATCCTCGGCGGTGACGAGGGTGAAGGCCTTGCCGGTCGCGCCGGCGCGGCCGGTGCG
>DBAW01000093.1:973-11343 GCA_002291855.1 Sphingomonas sp. UBA1000 | reverse complement strand
CCGGCGCGGCCGGTGCGACCGATCCGGTGGACATAGTCATCGGCGTGCCAGGGCACGTCGAAGTTGAACACATGGCTGACGCCCTTGATGTCCAGCCCGCGCGCCGCGACGTCGGAGGCGACGAGGATGTTGATCTCCCCGGCCTTGAACCGGTCAAGCTCGCGCAGCCGTTCGGGCTGTTCCATGTCGCCATGGATCTGGCCGACGGCAAAGCCATAGCGCTTCAGGCTGGTCGCCAGTTCGCGCACCGTCGTCTTGCGGTTGGCAAAGATGATCGCGGTGTTGAGATCGTCGGCGCGCAGCAGGCGGCGCAGCGTCTCGCGCTTGTCGCGGCTGGCGGTTTCGACCAGCTGCTGTTCGATCAGCGCATTGGCGCTGGCCGGGCGTGCGACCTCGATCGATTTGGGGTTGGTGAGAAACTTGTCCGCCAGCTTCTTGATCGGCGGCGGCATGGTGGCCGAAAACAGCAATGTCTGGCGCGTCTTGGGCAGTTTGGAACAGATTTCCTCGATATCGGGGACAAACCCCATGTCGAGCATCCGGTCCGCCTCGTCGATCACCAGCAGCTCGCAGCCCGTCAACAGGATGTTGCCGCGCTGGAACAGGTCCATCAGCCGGCCGGGCGTCGCGATCAGCACGTCGACGCCTTTTTCCAGCGCCTTTTGCTGGTCGCCCATCGATACGCCGCCGATCAGCAGCGCCATCGAAAGCTTGTGATATTTGCCGTATTTGT
Organism: Sphingomonas sp. UBA1000; assembly: GCA_002291855.1. Lineage (GTDB taxonomy): Bacteria > Pseudomonadota > Alphaproteobacteria > Sphingomonadales > Sphingomonadaceae > Sphingomonas_B. The sequence continues at coordinate 10,610 of DBAW01000093.1, read as the reverse complement.
CGAAGTTTTCGGCGACCTGCGCGGCCAGTTCGCGCGTCGGCTCGAGGATCAGCGAGCGCGGCATCCGCGCGCGGCTGCGGCCCTGTGCCAGCACGTCGATCATCGGCAGAACGAAGCTTGCCGTCTTGCCCGTTCCGGTCTGCGCGATGCCGATCAGGTCGCGCCCCATCAGCACCGAAGGAATGGCCTGGCGCTGGATCGGCGTCGGATCGTTGTAACCGGAATCGCCGACGGCTTTCAAAAGCTCGTCGGACAGGCCGAGATCGGCAAAGCTCATCGAATTCCCGAGGATAGGATGGCGGCTGTTTCCGCCTGATCCTGTGGCCCGCGCATGGGCAAAAGCCGGGCGAATGTCAAGATTTTCACGGGCCGGCGGGGCAAAGGCCCGCGTTCAGCGCCGCCGCCGGTCGCGCTTGTCGGGGACGAGCCGGCGGAACCGGTCGATCTCGCACGACCCGCCGGCGCGGGTGCGGATCGAGTCGCGGTCCTCGCAGATCCGCCCGTCCCGTCCCGGGCGCACATAAAAGCCCGAATAATAATTGAGCGACGGGCAGGCATTGCTCAGCCGCGCGCGCAGCCGCGTGCCGCCATTCAGCAGCAGATCGACCCCGTCCGGCCCCACCTGCGCCCCGGCCAGCGCGCTGGCGTCGATGCATTCGGGACCATCCTTTTCGCGGTAGCGCATCCGCCGCTCGGGCGGTTCGGGGCGGGTGGGAACCCGGATGATCACCCGCTGCTGGATGTTCAACTGCGCGATCTGCACGCCCCCGGCGGACGGCACGGCCAAAGCGGCGGCCGGCCCGCTGACGCCCAGCAGTGCCGCGACCATCGCGCCGTTTTTCATCGCAAATGCCCCATGACCGGAGCGCGTGGCCCAGCCGAGTTTAACACCGGCTGAACTGCGACGGTGTGCGATCGCGATCCGCTTGTGCGAACGCCGCCGGTTTTCGCGGCTGCGGCTTTGCCGTATCAGGGCTGGCGTGTCTGTTCTGGTGAACCCCGCCGGCCTTGCGCCGTCCATCGCGCCCGGCCGGATCCCGGCCGCTTTCCTCGACGCCGCCGCCCGGCTGCTCGGGCCCGACGGGCTGACCGCCGATCCCGAACGCATCGCGCCCTGGCTCACCGACTGGCGCGGCCGCTATCACGGGCGGGCGGACTGGCTGGCCAGTCCCGCGTCGACCGAACAGGTTGCAGCACTGATCGCGCTGTGCGCGGCGCACCGTGTGCCGGTGGTGCCGCAGGGCGGCAACACCTCGATGGTCGGTGGCGCGACGCCGCCTGCCGACGGCTCGGCGCTGCTGCTGTCGCTGCGGCGGATGAACCGCATCCGCGCGCTCGATGCCGATGCCGGCACGGCGGTTGCCGAGGCAGGCGTGGTGCTCGAGGTGCTGCACGTTGCGGCGGAGGCGGCGGGCTGGCGGTTTCCCTTGTCGCTCGGGGCGAAGGGATCGGCGACGATCGGCGGGCTGTGCGCCACCAATGCCGGCGGCACCCAGGTGCTGCGCTTCGGCACCATGGGGGCGCTGGTGCTGGGGCTGGAGGCGGTGCTGCCCGACGGATCGGTGCTTCACGGCCTGACGCCGCTGCGCAAGGACAATCGCGGCCCGGATCTGCGCCAACTGCTGATCGGGGCCGAAGGCACGCTTGGCATCATCACGGCGGCGACGCTCAGGCTGGTGCCCCGGCCTGCGGCGACCGTCACTGCCTGGACGGGGCTTGCCAGCCCCCAGGACGCGCTCGCGCTGCTCCGCCGGCTGGAAGGGGCGGGGCTGGCGGTTGAAAGCTTTGAGGTCATCCCGGCCGAGTCGCTGGCGCTCGTGCTCGATTATCTGCCCGGCGCGCGCGCGCCGCTCGCCGGTGATCATCGCTGGCACGCGCTGATCGAGGCGACGGGGGATGCGGGCGTGGGCGCGGCGCTGGAGGCGGCGCTGGCGTCGGCGCTTGGCGACGGGCTGATCGGCGATGCCGTGCCGGCCGCGAGCAGCGCGCAGGCGGCGGCGTTCTGGCGCATCCGCGAATCGGTGTCGGCGGCGGAAAAAGCCGCAGGCCCCGCGGTGCAGCATGACATTTCGGTGCCGGTCGTGGCGATGCCCGATTTCATGATCGATGCGGCGGCGGCGGCGGAGCGGGCCTTTCCCGGCACCCATGCCAGCGGCTTTGGCCATCTGGGCGACGGCAATGTGCATTTCCATGTCCGCGCGCCTGCCGGTGCGCCGGCCGACTGGATCACGCGGCAGGGGCCGGCAATCAGCGATTTCGTCTATGATCTGGTGACGGCGGCGGGCGGGTCGATTTCGGCCGAGCATGGCATCGGCCAGATGAAGCGCGACGTGTTTGCGCGGCTGGGCGATCCCGTGCGGCTGGCCATGCTGCGCGCGGTCAAGCAGGCGCTCGACCCGCTGGGGCTGATGAACCCCGGCAAGCTGGTGCCGCTTGCGTCACCGCCCGCCGCGCCATAAGCAGGCGACCATCATTTTCACTGTCTTTCGACCACCGGAGTTTCTGACATGGCGACCGCGCCGCAGCCCATGGGCCTGCCGATCCTGTACAACGACCTTGTTCCGCTGTCGTCCAACGAGCATGCCGACTGGAAGACCCAGACGCTGACCGGCGCGCCGTTCCTCAAGAACGTCCACGCGATCCCGGTGACGATCGACGAGTTCGTGCTCGTGCAGCGCCACTATCCGATCATCTTCGCCGACGCCGAAAATCCGGTGCCGCTCGCGCTGATGGGCCTCAATGAAGGCGTGAACGTGTTTCTGGACGATGCCGGCGTGTTCAATCCGCCGGTCTATGTCCCGGCCTATATCCGCCGCTATCCGTTCATGCTCGCCCAGCTCGGCCCCAATCAGGGCGAACTGTCGCTGTGCTTCGATCCGACCGCGGGGCTGGTGAAGCCCGATGGCGACGGCGTCGTCCTGTTCGAAAACGGTCAGCCGACCGAGGGGACGCGCGCGATCCTGCAGTTCTGCGAGCAGTTCGAAACCTCGGCGCAGCGCACCGGCGCGTTCATCAAGGAACTGCGCGAGATGGACCTGCTGATGGACGGCGAAGTGACGATCACGCCGGGCGAAAACGGCGCGGCACCCAGCGTCTATCGCGGGTTCAAGATGGTCAACGAGGAAAAGCTGCGCGACCTGCGCGGCGATCAGTTGCGCAAGATGAACCAGAATGGCATCCTGCCGCTGATCATGGCGCACCTGTTCTCGCTCGATCTGATGCGTGACATCTATGCCCGGCAGGCCGGGCGCGGTCTGCTGCCCGTTCAGGCGGCTGCCTGATGGCAACGCCCCTCGATGCCGCCGGCCTTGGCCCCGATGCTTCGGGGCAGGCCCGTTATTCGAGGGGCGCCATGGCCTTTCACTGGCTGATCGCCGCGCTCATCATCCTCAACATCATCGGCGCGGTCGCGACCGAGGATATGGAAGGGCCGGTGCGCGGGCTGGCCATGGGCATGCACAAGGCGGCCGGCATGACCGTGCTGGTGCTGAGCGTGCTGCGTCTCGGCTGGCGGCTCGGCCACCGGCCGCCGCCTTTGCCCGCCGCGATCGGCCGGATGACGGCGCTGGCCGCGCACGCGGTGCACGGCCTTTTCTATCTGCTGATGTTCGCGCTGCCGGTGTCCGGCTGGCTGATGATTTCCGCTGCCAGCCCGCGCCGGCCGTTCAGCTGGTTCGGGCTGTTCGATCTGCCCTATCTGCCGGTCGAAGGCGACAAGGCGCTGCAGGTGGTCGCGCATGATGCGCATGAAATCCTGTTCTACCTGATCCTTGCCCTGCTGGCGCTGCATGTCGGGGGCGCGCTGCGCCATCATTTCGCGCATGGCCGGACCTTCCTGTTCCGCATGATGCCGGGGCATCGCCGCAGCGGCGTCTGAGGCCGGCGTCCGCAACGGACCTTAATCCCCGACCTTCCCGCTTCAGCATCTTGCCTGTCGCAACCCTGACGGGCAGTCAAAGTCTGCTTGGGAAATCTTGCCTGCCCGATCCGCAAAACCCCTAGCTTGAAGCTTGGCGCGGATTTCCTATCTTCACATTAGCGCGCGGGAGTTCCCCCCCTTTTCTCCCCGCGTTGATCGCGCCTTCGGGCGTGTTCCTCCCTGAACCTTGGCCGCTCCGCGCATCGCGCGGGGCGGCTTTTTTATGGCTGTTGGCTGGCGTGCAGCGCGCGGCCTTTACTCGGCGGCGACGGCGAAGGGCGCGCGGGGAATGGCGGCGTCCAGCCCGGCGATCATGTCGCGGACAAAATCCTGCACGCGCGCAAGGCCTGCCGGGTCGCAGCGGTCGAGTGCGGGATCGAGATACAGGCTCCGGTCCAGCTCGATCTGCAGCGCATGCACGCCCCGGCGCGGGTCGGCATGGCGTTCGATCACATGGCCGCCGGCATAGGGATGGTTTTCGCGCCAGGACAGGCCGGCGCGTGCGGCGGCTGCGATCACCGGGGCCACAAAGGCGCGGTGACAGGTGGCACCGTGGCGCGTGCCGATCACCAGCCGCGGCGGCTCGGCCCCGGCCAGCGGCGGCATCGAATGCAGATCGACCAGCACCGCACAGCCATGGCGGGCGCGGGCGCGGGCGATCAGCGCGGCCAGCGCGGCATGATAGGGCCGGTGATCCTCGGCGATCCGCCGGGCGATATCGGCGGCGCTCAGTCGCCCCGCCCACAGCTCGCCCAGCCCATGCAGCCGGCGCGGCACCAGCCCCAGCCCGCTGCGTACCTTGGGCGACAGGGTGAAACCGCCCGCAAGGCCCGAACCGCCGGCCCGGTTCAGGTCGGGCGCGATCATTTCCGGGTCGATTTCGGTCTCGGCGCGGTTGAGGTCGATCCACAGCCGGGGGCGGCGGGCGATCAGCATCGGCACGTCCGTCACCGCCTGCGCCACTTCGTCGATCCGCCGGTCTTCGAGCGCGGCCAGCTTTTCGGGCGGCGGGCGCAGCATCGCCAGCATGGCCGGCGGATAGTCGCGCCCGGCATGGGGCACCGACATGACGACCGCGCCGCCCGCATCGGCGGCCAGCAGGTCGAAGCTGGCCGGGGGCGGGGGCTGCGACATGCCCCGGTGCTAGAGGCTCGCCGCCCGACCCGCAAGCCGGGGAAAGCGGCACGCCCGGGCGGAACGCGCCGATGCGGAACGGCTGGAAAAAATTAAGCTCTTCGCGCATAATCGGTTTGCACGGCGCGGCCCGGATCGGGGGGCGGCCCGGCGGGGATGCCAATGATCAGAATCTTGCTGGCCGAAGATGACGAGGCGATGCGCCAATATCTGCACCGCGCGCTCGAACGGGCCGGCTATGCGGTGACCGCGGTCGATCGCGGCACGGCGGCGCTGCCGCTGCTTGAAAATGACCGGTTCGACCTGCTTTTGACCGACATCGTGATGCCGGAAATGGACGGGATCGAACTGGCCCAGCGTGCCGCCGCGCTCGCGCCCGACATGCGGGTGATGTTCATTACCGGATTCGCGGCAGTGACGCTCAAGGCGGGCAAGGCGGTGCCGCAGGCCAAGGTGCTGTCCAAGCCCTTCCATCTGCGCGACCTGGTGCTGGAGGTCGACCGCATGTTCGAAATCGGCAGCGCCAGCGGGCTCAGCTGAAAAAAAAGCCGCACCGGAGGGTGCAAAGCCGCTTGCGCCGGTGCGCGGGCTTGGCTAATGGCTGCCCTCCCTTGGGGGCGCGTAGCTCAGTGGTAGAGCACTGTGTTGACATCGCAGGGGTCGCAAGTTCAATCCTTGCCGCGCCCACCATTTGAAAACCCCGCCCGCCGGACCGGCTGGCGGGGTTTTTCATGTCCGGTCGCGGTGACGCGGGGATGCGCCTTTCCTTTGCCGGCGGGCCGCGCCAGAACGCGCCCGGCACCCCTTCAGCCCCAAAGAGAGGAGCTTCATGCCCCAGCCGCTGTCCGCCCCGACCACGCTCGACGAGGCGCTGGCCCATGGCCTGGCCGAGCTGAGGCGCGGCGTTGCCGACCGGCGGCATGGCCTGCGCACCGTCAATGTCGCCAGCATCGGCACCGATGGCGGCCCCGATGTGCGCACGATGGTGCTGCGCGCGGTCGATCCGGTGGCGCGGACGCTGCGGCTGCACAGCGATGTGCGCAGCGGCAAGATCGCGCAGATCGCGCGCGATTCCCGGGTGATGGTGCATGGCTATGACGCGCGCGCGCGGTTGCAGCTGCGGCTTCGCGGGCACGCGGCGATCGACCGCGCGGGCGCGGTGGCCGATGCCGCATGGGCGGCGTCGCAGCCCATGGCCCGGCTCTGCTACGCCCCCGACATCGTGCCCGGATCGCCGATCCCCGCCGCGCCGCTGCCGCCTGCGACCGAGGAAGCCGGGGCGCGCGCGCATTTCGCGGTGATCCTGGTCCGTTTCGACATGCTGGAATGGCTGTGGCTGGCCGCCGACGGCCATAGGCGGGCACGGTTCGTGTGGGATCAGGGCGGCGATGGCGCTGCGCCCGATCAGGCGATGTGGCTCGCGCCCTAGAGCATTTTCAAGCCGGGTTGAATCACCCGGCGACTCGGAAAATGCGCCAAATCAAAGGCCTGGAGCGGCCGATTCGATGCAATCGGATCGAAAACCGCTCTGGCGCGGCTGCCGGTCGCAACTCATTCAAACCAAAGCTGCGCGCGCCGACGATCGGGCGGTGCAGGGTCTAGCGATCTTTATCAGGGAAATGGTGGAGCCGAGGGGGATCGAACCCCTGACCTTCGCAATGCCATTGCGACGCTCTCCCAGCTGAGCTACGGCCCCACATTTTTCAAGGCTGCCGGTCCGGGACCGGTGGCCCGCCGGGCTGGTCCCCGGCGTTTGAGAGCGCCGCCCTTAGACCGGGCGGCGCCCCCTTTGCAATCCGATTCTTCAAAAAAATGTCGTCGATGTTCGGATCAGTTTTCGTCGCCATCGTCGCCGGTGTCGACGCCGAGATCGTCGTCGCCGCCCAGATCGACATCCTCGTCCGGCGACACTTCGCCGTCGTCAATGTCCAGATCCTCGTCGCCGACGAGCACCGCGTCATCGCCCTTGGCTTCTTCTTTCTTGGGCGCGTCGAACGGCAGCGGCTGCTTGGACTTCAGCACCGGTTCCGGCTCCCAGGCATAGCCGCAGTTGATGCAGGTGACGGGATCGTCCTTGCCGAGATCGTAGAACCGGGTCGCGCATTTCGGGCAGCTGCGCTTGCTGCCCCATTCAGGCTTCACCATCTGTGGCCGTGCCTCCGAAACCAAAGAAAAAGGGGCGGCGCATCGTGGTGATGCCCCGCCGGACGGGCCGCGCCTTGCCATAGTGCAGCCGCGCTGTCAAAAACTGCCGCCGTCCGGTGCCGCCCTCTGGCCCGCCGGGAGCAGATCAGGGACAATGAACGTGCAATCGATGAGTTTTGCGGCCGCGCCGCCACTGAGCGGGATCGTGCGCGTCCCCGGCGACAAGTCGATCAGCCACCGCGCCCTGATGCTCTCCGCGCTGGCGGTCGGCACCAGCCGCATCACCGGCCTGCTGGAGGGTGAGGATGTGCTGGCGACGGCGGCGGCGATGCGCGCGATGGGGGCGGGGATCGCCCGCGCGCCCGACGGGCTGTGGACGGTCGACGGGGTCGGCGTGGGCGGGCTGTTGCAGCCCGAAGCCGCGCTCGACATGGGCAATTCGGGCACATCGACGCGGCTGCTGATGGGGCTGGTCGCCAGCCATCCGGTCACCGCCACCTTTACCGGCGATGCCTCGCTCAGCCGCCGGCCGATGGAACGGGTGATCGCGCCGCTCAGCCAGATGGGGGCGGAGATCACAGCGACGCCCGGCGGCCGCCTGCCGCTGATGGTGCGCGGGGCCTGCCCGGCGGTGCCGATCCGCTACCGGCTGCCGGTTGCCTCGGCGCAGGTGAAATCCGCGCTGCTGCTGGCCGGGCTCAACACGCCGGGCATCACCCATGTCGAAGAGCCGGTGCCGACCCGCGACCATAGCGAACGGATGCTCAAGGGCTTTGGCGCCGATCTGACCGTCGAGACCGAAGGCGGCGTGCGCCACATCCGGCTGCGCGGCGAGGCCGAACTGTCGCCCCAGACCATCGAGGTGCCGGGCGATCCGTCCTCGGCCGCCTTCCCGGTCGTCGCCGCGCTGATCGTGCCGGGGTCGTCGATCCGGGTGAACAATGTGGGGATCAACCCGACCCGGTCCGGCCTGTACGAGGTGTTGCGGATGATGGGCGCGGACCTTGATTTCGCCGATCAGCGCGTCGTCGGCGGCGAGCCGGTTGCCGATATCGTCGTCCGCCACAGCGCGCTCACCGGCATCGAGGTGCCGCCCGAAATCGCCCCGGCGATGATCGATGAATATCCGGTGCTTGCCATCGCCGCCGCCATGGCCGCCGGGCGCACGGTGATGCGCGGGATAGAGGAACTGCGCGTCAAGGAATCGGACCGGATCGCTGCGGTGGTCGCGGGCCTGCGCGCGATCGGTGTTGCGGTCGAGGAGCTGCCCGACGGCATGATCGTCGACGGGCGGGGCGGCGATCCGCTGCCCGGCGGGGCGACGATCGCGTCGCTGCTCGACCACCGGATCGCGATGAGCTTTGCCGTGGCGGGCCTCGCATCGCGCGCGCCGGTCACCATCGACGACATGTCGCCGGTTGCGACCAGCTTTCCCGATTTCGTGGCGCTGCTTGACCGGCTGGGCGCGGGGCAGGCGCGGTGATCGGCGCGCTGCTCGCCACGGCGTTGCAGGCCGCAACCCCCGCGATGGCGGCCAACCCGGCCAATTTCATGCTGGGTGGCGATGGCAAGCCGGTGGTGATCGATCCGGCCTGCATGGTCGCCAGCGAAGCGCTGCTGGCATCGCGCCCCGGCTGTGCCGAACGGCTGGCGCGCGGTGAAACCGGGGTGGCGCTGCAAATGGCGGCCCAGCTCGCCGCCGGCCCGCCCAGCGGAGCGCCGCGCGCGCTGGCAATCCTTGAGCGGGCGATTGCCGCCGAGGATCATCCGGCGGCGCATTATCTGCTCGGCGCTCTGCTCGGGAATGCCGAGCGGCTGCCCCCCGATTATGCGCGCGCCCGGCGGCATCTGCGGATCGCGGCCGATCGCGGCAATGTCGCGGCCGCCGATCTGCTCGGCACGTTGCTGATCGATGGCAAGGGCGGCCCACGGGATGCTGCAGGTGGACTTGCGTTGCTCGACCGGGCGGCAAAGGCCGGTTTTCCGGGCTCGTCGGTCAAGCTTGCCTTGACGCTGTTGCAGGGGCGGCGGGTGCCGCGCGATGTTGCGCGGGGGCTGGCGGTGCTCGATGCGGCCCAGGCGGCGGGCGACCGGCAGGCGCAGATGCTGCGGGTGATGGCGACCAGCACCAAGGTGCATAATGTCCAGCTGTTGCCCGCCCCCGATCCGGCTCAGGTGCGCGCGCAGAATTATTCGGTGATCGACAATCCGCGCATTCCCCCGGCCTTCGGCTTCGATGTGGAGATGCAGCGGCTGCACGATCTGCCGTTCAGCGATCAGGCGGTGCTTGACGATCTGGCGCGCCGCGCGCCGACCGGGCCGACGCCGCTGCTGTATGAGCTGGCGCGCCGTCAATCCGGCATTGACGCTGAACGGGCGCTCGCCACTTATATGCTGGCCAAGCTGCGCATGACCTATGACGCCGCGCGCTGCGTCGAT
>DBAW01000093.1:0-563 GCA_002291855.1 Sphingomonas sp. UBA1000 | reverse complement strand
CGCTGGCGCGGCGATGCCCGCTACCGCGCCGCAATCGACGCCGCGCTGGCGCAGGAGGCCGCACTGCCGGGCGATGCCGAGCCCTGGTGGGTGTGCCGCGCCGGGATGGCCGCGATGACCGCCGCGATGGGCGGCAATGCCGGGCCGCTGCGCCTGCACCCGCGCGAGCGCTGGCCGGCGCTGCGCGATGCCGCGCGGGCGGCGCTGCGCGCGCTTGCCGGCAACGGCACAGATCCGGCTGCATCCGCGCCGGCCAGCAAGGATTCGCAATGATCATCGCTGTCGACGGACCGGCGGCCAGCGGCAAGGGCACCATCGCCCGCGCGCTCGCCCGCCATTATGGCCTGCCGCATCTCGATACCGGGCTGCTTTACCGCGCCGTCGGGCAGGCGGTGCTCGATGCCGGGGGCGATCCGGCCGATCCCGATCAGGCGCTGGGTGGCTGCGGCTTTGACGATGCGCTGCTCGCCGATCCCCGGCTGAAGCTTGATGCCGCGGCGGTGGCGGCATCGCAGGTGTCCGCCCATCCGGCGGTGCGGGCGGCCTTGCTCCAGCGTCAACGC